>JAISZX010000066.1 GCA_031284365.1 Holosporaceae bacterium | reverse complement strand
GAGGCTGAGTCCCACAAACGCTCCGTCATAAACCCCTCCATCGCAGAATTCACCGCCATGATGGCCCAGGTGGACGAATTACAGCAGGTCAGGGCGAGAATCCGACTCGAACAAATGGCTGCCAACGCTCCTAAAGAAGAAATTGAGCGGACGGACGAAGCCGTTCAGCGTACAACTCAGCAGGAAGAAACAAAAGTAAAGAGTGTTGCGGAAGAAACAGTCGCCGTTAACGATCAGCTTAATCAAAAGCTTAAATCGACGGTTGGCGAAGCTGAAATCGCGAAGTTAACCTCCGGGAAGCCTGTGTCTGCGAAGACAAGAGCGTCCGTGGCCCGAGAAATCAGCGGAGCCATAGGTGCGCTTCAGGCGAAAAAGGAGGAGGTTGCAAGAAGCAGTTCAGCCGGTTCCGGTAAATTTGAGCAGAGCATCACTGCCGCTTCCAAAGAAACTCAGCTGAGCGTCCTGAACGACAGAATCGGCATGTATCAGCAGCTGCTGTTTGCACTGAGTCAAGCGCCGGAACCTCTGGCGGTCACGAGAGTTAGGGAAGGTGTTGGAGTTGTGCTTGGAGTTGTGGCAGACAATTGTCGCGCGGCTGACGCCATGACTCACGAGCAATATATGGACTATCAGATGTCCAAAATGCCGGAAAGCATGAGATCGGATCCGGAAATTATCGATAGTATGGCGGCGAGTTACTTCATCAACAGGGGATTGGCGAAAATCGGACAGGGGATTGGTACCGTTTTCGGAGCGCTGGACGACGCAACGGGAAATGTTCTTTCCGGCTGGATGCATAAGCTCTCGGATGGAATCGATTCTGCGTTTGAAAGAATCGAGCGTGGGATGATTTCCGGAGGAATGCCGGAAGTGGTCGCTCAAAATTTGGCCGACGTCGGAAATATCTCCACCCAAATTTTTGCTCCCGGAGCGCTTGGAAAAGCAGGCGCGGCCATGGCCGGAGTAACCAAATTTCGCGGCGCAATGCTCGGAGCCGCCACGAAATCTACAGCTACCGTAGTCGACGGAAGCAAAATCGGCATGAGTTGGTTCGGAAATTGGTTCGAACGCGGGTACGCTTTTGAGAATTACACTGCATCCATATTGCCAGCCAGTTGGAGACTGCCTAAAAACTTCAAAACTTTCGATTTCTTTGATCGAGAAAATGGTCTTGCGATCAGCGCCAAAACACTTGACACTAACACACTTTCGAGAATTGCTAACCCAGAAATGGTCCGTTACACTGTTAATGGCTATATTAATAAGATGGTTGATTTTAGTGGACATACTCTTGAAAAATTTCCGCTTACCTCGGACATGATAGCGGCCAAAGAACTACATTTGGCAATTCCTGGAAACACGTCTGCTATACATATGCAACAAATAAAACATTGTGTAAGTTATGGAGAAAGGAATGGGGTAAAAGTTACAGTTATAAAGGTAAAATAAAATGGAAAAGCACGCTTCCGTTTATTGTAACACAGATTTTTTTGAACTCTATACAGAATCAAAAAGTGGTAGTGTATGTGCTCAAGATCCAAAGGGAGTTGATATATATTTATCATCGGAAGATGGTTGCTACAACATAGGAAGTGCACTAACAACAGTACTTGAAAAAAGCAGAGTCGTGGGAAAAAACGATCCGGATTACAATTTGTTTGATATCTCGGCAATTACTGGACGTTATAAGGATTTTGTAGAATACGTATTACAAAAATATAACTATAAAAATAAACATGCTATGTTTAAGAATATGCAACATTGCTCTGTAAAAATGGATGATGGAATTATAGTAATTTCTCCATGGAAACATGACAAATTAGAAGGCTATGACGGCATGAATGAGAGTTTCAATCTTACTATCCCATCCACTTCCACTCCATCAGTCATCGGAGCCGCCGTGAAATACTCCATCGCTCGCTGTACCGGCAGGAGCGCAGACCTTGTGGCCAAGAAGCTATTTCCCGGCGGCGTTCCTGATACTTTTGAAGACTATTTGCAATCGTTGAATTTACAAAAGGCATGACGGTCTTTCATCGAAGCCTCATTTGTTCAAGCCATATGTATGTCATATCTTACATTTTTTCAAGGGGAAAATGTGTTGATGACGTCATTTTTGAAGTTATTGTATCGACTACTTTTGTTCCACTCAGAATAACGGATTCGATGCGTCCATCTCCTCACGGAATGTGAACTTTATGCATCGTTTGAGCATATCTCAACAAAACGGAAGATTATTGGCCAATAGAAAAAATGCTTCGTTTTCGTGGATGAACGCAAATAATCTCTACAATTTGAGACCTTCCATAGTCAATATCAATAAAAATTCACTGTGATTTTTTACTAGGGGAACCCCTGGTAATTTTTCACAGTAGATTTTCAGCAGAAAGGCATGCAACTCTGACGTGTAATTCTGTTTATGGGAATGGAAGGGCGTACTCAGGTTAAGGGAAGAGAGTAATGCGGTAGTTATGGAAACCATAGAGTTAGCCTGTATTTAAAGAAAAAAGATGGGAATAGACCATGAGGATAGGCATATTGTACGATGAATCGAGTTTATGGGACGTCGACTTTTGGTCTTCATTAAAGAATTTTGGTGAGGCATTTGAGGGGCTTGACCATGAAGTTGTGTATATTGATACATCCAAAAAAAATTGGACAGCGTATTTCTTTGAGCAATATAATGTAGAGGCTGTTTTAGGATATGGGCTTTGTCGTCTGAAATTGTCCAATAAAATTCGTAGCCTTACGTCTTTTTTAAAAATACCGATCGTTGACACTAATTACTGCCTTCACAATTTATCGGTGCTCATTAGTTCTAAAACAAAAATTCATGTAGCCGACATAAGTTTTGTTAGTAGAGAGAGACAACAGTGGAGGCCGATCACGTGACAGCAGCATAATAACGTAACTAGTCAATTATGAAACAAAGAACATGGGAGGAGAAAGTAGATGAACAGAAGAGCAATTCTAATATTCGGGCTAATGGTACTGGTGATGATGCTTTTAAATATAGACCAGGCGTTTTGTGGAATTACGGACGCTCAGATTAAAGCGGCGAGTAAAACGTTTATAGGAACGATGAAGGACTGGATGCCGGCGATCATTGGTGGCGGATTATTTGGCAGTGGAGTATGCCTATTTGCGAACAACTTTAAGATGGGCATTGCGGGATTAGCGGGAACTGGATTTTTGTATGCAGCCAAATCCTTTGTGGGAGAAGGGGAGGGGGCATTAATTCAGATGGCGGAGCAGTTATTGAAGGCGATTTCCTAGGCGCCGCTATGTTGCAAATTAACAGTCACGTTATTTTGAGTCACATTGATGCTCCCGCCAGGATTCTAATCTGGCCTGCAAATCAAGTTCTTGTGTGCGCCATGCCATTTGCATTGGGCATGGTTACGGAACACGTTTTTGTAGGCATAGGTTTATCCGTCGTTACTGCATTTTTGTTCAAAATATTCCAGAAGAAATTCGGCAAAGGAAAAATACGATCGATGTTGTATTGGTATCTGCCCACATCGTCAAAGCTTGTGAGACAAGGCATTCCTCCATCCTATGTGAGATGGTGGATACGGTAGGCGAAAGAGAATTGTATTATTTAGGGAGGAATTTAGTGCAAATACAAACCACTGCGATAAAGCTACTAAGCAGAAAACCTTTGGGGATCATCTCTAATGAAGTTTAATTTTGCGACCAAAAGGGTAACGAATTTTGAGTATCAGCGTAACATGCTGCTGGGACTGACGGCAGCCCTGTTGGTGCTGATGATAATTATGTCGCTGTGTCTGCTTTTTAGGAGCGAGCGGGTGATACTTCTTCCGCCGGAATTGCGAAGGGAGTTTTGGGCAGAAGGCAATCGCTTTTCTCCGGAATATTTAGAAGAAATGGCGGTGTATTTCCTGCATTTGGCATTGGACGTCAATCAAACGACGTTGCCCTATAACACCGAGATGTTGTCTCGATATGCGGACGTAGAAACCAGCAATTATCTGAGAAACAAATACGAAAAGGACATCAAAAAATTGAAACAAAACGATGCTTCGACGACGTTTGAGGTAAAGGAAGTTACGGTATATCCGGACAGAAATGTGGTCCATGTGGAGGGAACGCTAAACAGCCATGTGGGAGCCAAAAAGATCAAGGAAAGTCATGAGGTTTACGAAGTAAGCTTCAAAACTTACCGTGGAAGATTGTTTTTCAGGGAAATTAAAAAAGTAGGAGCTGAAAATGAAACAGCCAATCAATAGGTTGTTAATTCTATTTGTATGTTTATTTTCATCATCTCAGGCCGAGCAATTCAGGATGGAAGATAAGGTAATTAAAGCCAAGATTTCGTATCAAAACCTTAACAGAATCAGCGTAAAGGGAGACAAAATCGATAGCATTTTAGGCATAGACAGCGCGTTTCATGCCGAAAAGAACGATAAGACAGGCGAGGCATTCATCAGACCGACGGAAGATAATGGATACACTTCCATAAGTCTGAGCGTGACGACAATGTCAGGCAAAACCCAGGATTTATTACTGGAAGTAGTTGATGGAGACGCGAATTCAATAGAATTGGTATCGGATACATCAGCAGTTTCACCGGATTCGTTATTTGGCGGTATTGGCGCGGAAGCAAATACTAACGACTACGAAGAAGCTATCAGTTGCGTGATGAAGAAGTTCATTAATCTACCTACTAGTCAGCAGGGACTTGAATTTACTGGAGTTACGGACAGATTCCACAGCCATCTAAAAGCGACATTTGAATCTGGATATTACATGGATGGTTTTTTGTGTTTGAGATTCAGGGTCACAACTGACAAAGAAGGAGTATTTAGACTGGACGAACGTATGTTTTCAAAAGAGGGAGATGTTGCATTATCGCTTTCTGATTTAGCTCTGGGAAAGAACCGCAAAGCGACACTGTATGTGCTGAGGAAATCATGAGGGAAAAGTTCGAAAAATTTGTGAAGGCGAAACAGTATAAAAATTTTGGATTTGTAGCGGGCGGATTAATGATGACTTTTTTAATCATGATGGCGTTCAGGGAGAGCAAAAACTCCGACAACTTGAAGGCGGCGCGGTATTATAAAAAGGAGATTAAAACAGGAGTGGACGGATTATCGGATCAAGAATTATGGGTGGAAAAGAGCACAAACGAGATCGAAGACATCAGGATTCATAACAAAAAGCTTGAAGATCATAACGCGAGACTGCAGAAACAACTGGATTCAATCCAAAAGCTGGTGATAGGTCTTGGCGTTCATCTAAATGCATTTGATGATCAACGGGAAAGTACCGCTATTTCTTCCGAAGATGTGCCTGAAAACCGAACATATAAAGGAAAATCTAATTCCGCAGATCAAGTTTTAAATTCCAATGAATCTACACCACTATTAATGGATAAAATCGAGAATTTCGTGGATCAGAGAGGCGTACTTGGCGATGAGAATACTTCCGGTATTTCTCGTGCTTTTTCTGGGGAAAGGCCAAATCAAAAGGTGCTCAAGAATGGAATTAAGGTTATTAGGTTCAGCAATACAGATAGCGAATACGATTTAGACGAAAACTTTATATTCGCCGGCACCTATGCGAGAGCGGTGCTCGTGGGAACTGTGATAGCTAGCGCTGGCATAGGAGCGTCTGCCAACCCTGAGCCGGTGTTGTTGAGAATTAATGATATGGGAAACTTACCCAACAACGTCAAGGGATTTTTAAAGGACGCGATAGTTATAGGGGCGGCCTACGGAGATTTATCTTCCGAGAGCGTGATAATTCGTCTGGAACGGATAGTGAAGATAGATAATAGAACCGGAGTGGGCATTGATATTCCAGTCAAAGGATACGTGGCCGCTGAAAATGGCTGTTCTAAAATTCGTGGCATGGTTTTTGATCGAGCAGGAGAGGTGGCAAGAAACGCAGCTGTGGCAGGATTTATGTCTGGTATGGCGGATTATCTGTCCTCCAATAGTCGTTCGCATGTAACGTTTGAACCAAACTCTGGATTGGCGCAATTCTCTCCCCAAGCGGGTTCAAAAATGTTGCAACAGGGAGCGTCTAAAGGAATAGGGAACGCGGTGGAAAAATATGCGGATTTTATCATTAAAAGGGCGGAGCAAATGCAGCCGGTGATCATGATAGACGGAGGCAGGAAGGTAACCATTGTATTTACGGATTCAGTAAAGGCGTCAGCGGTTCATATGAAGAAGGTCCGAGCCGGACTGGCGATTTCTGGAGTTCGGCGCTCGGGCGCCGCTTGGAGAATAGGCAATACTATAACGCATTGAGGAGGTGTTTAGGATGAAGAGATTTATTGCATCTAATTTTTTATTGATTGTATGCAGCATCATGCTGCCTTCATGTTCCACTTGGAATGGGGAGTTTGAAGGAGATGTGGTGAGAGCATATCCAAAGGCCTCGATACACAAGATATCCAGGATGACGGACAAAGGAATTATCAAAGAAATAGACGACGATTTGGTTCTATCAGGAGATATGGCGACAAAACTAAAGGTATTCAAAGACGGCAACATTTCTCGTGGAGTCGAGGATATAAAGCGAATGTATATGATGACCTACGAAGATGCGTCCCAAAATCTGCATGCGGCGCATCATTTGTACATCGTTGTTAAACCAGCCGAATGGGTGATTGCACCACAGGCGAAGAATTAAGTTTCGTGACTTGTGACGCGATTGGGAGTGATTTAGAGGGAATAGTATGAATCTAAACATAAATAGTTTTAAATTAGAGCATATAGGCAGGAAGATCAGCGATATTTTTAGCGGACTTGTTGATCCGAAGGAGAAGTCTCTTACCGAACTGGAAGAAGCGCATCATTTATCAGATTTTTTGCCATATCAATGGTACGACACGGAATCGGAGTTGTTTATTTCCGACAAGCATATCGGTTTCGTTTTGGAAACGTCACCTCTGGTGGGCAACAGCGACAATATGCAGAAGGAATTGAGTAATATTTTCACACAAATATTGCCAGAAGAAAGCAGTATTCAAACGATGATATATGCCGATAAAAACATCGGCCACATACTGGATCAATATATCAAAGCTCGTGAAAATTCTTCTGAAATAATGCAAACATTGGCCATGAGAAGGGCGAAATATTTGAGTCAATTAGCAATTAAATCACATTTGTCGCCGTATGTATTGCGTGATTTCAGATGTTACATGAGCGTGTGCATTAATTTGGACGGAGACGTTGATCTGACGATCAAAAAGGTGACGGAAATCAAGAAACAAATAGTGGCTACGCTGACTATAGTGGGCGTTCCAAACAAAGTTATGAATGCTGAAAGGTTGATCCAATTTTTGGATGGTGTTTTTAATGCAGATTTCAGCTGTACAGATACTTCGGATAAAAAGTGGAATCGTCTTGATCCCATTAGAAATCAGATAATAGCCCATGATACGGATGTGATTGTGGAGGATGATTTACTCAAACTCAGAAACGGCAAAATTGAAATCAAGACGTTTTCAGTGGTGAATTATCCAGCCGAATGGACTCTGTATCAGATGTCTGAACTTATAGGAGACATGTTCAGAGATACGAGGCAATTCCCGTTTCCATTTATCATGCACTATGGCGTTCACATACATAAGCAATCGAATGACGTGGCCAAAATAGCCATGAAAGCCAGCATGGCCGAGAAGCAGATGTATTCTCCCATAGGTAAGTACATACCGAATATTGAGAGAGAACATGCAGAATTACAGTATGCCCAAAATTGTTTGAACAAGGGGGAGCGTCTGGTTAAAACCCAATTCAATGTGATTTTGTTTAGCCCTAAGGGGGAAATGTCGAGTGCAGAGCAAACGTTGAGGACGATGTTTTCCACAATGCTATTTAGAGTTGAATCCAACCTTGGAACGCAGCTGCATTCGTTGCTAACCACATTGCCGCTGGCGTGGCATAGAGACACAATTGCATCCTTGGAAGAATTCAAGAAGCTCAGAACGACCATATCAGTGGAATCGGCGAATCTGGTTCCTCAACAGGCCGAATGGAAAGGCACAAAAACTCCGGCCATGCTGTTCGGAGGAAGAAAAGGACAGGTTATAAAATTCTGTCCGTTCGATAATACCGCCGGGAACTACAACGTAACGGTAGTCGGTCGTTCCGGCGCAGGAAAATCAGTGTTTATGCAGGAGCTTATGGCCTCTACCATAGGTCTTGGAGGAAGAGTATTTGTGCTGGATGTGGGAAGATCGTTCGAAAAAACCTGCTATATGCTGGGCGGTCAGTTTATAGAATTCAATAAAAACCAGCGTGACGCTGGATCCATTTGTCTTAATCCGTTCTCGACACTGGATCCAAAGAATCAAGAAGCCGTTGAAGATACGTTGGCGATGCTGAAGTCGGTAATACAGACGATGGCGGCTCCTATAAACGGAGTGGATGACAAGGGAGCTGCTTTACTGGAGCAGGCCACCAACGAAACCTTCAAGAAAAACAGAAATAAAACGACTATTACGGACATAGCAGATTCCCTTCTATCTCTAAATGACGATCAGGCTAGGGATTTGGGACAAATGTTGTATCCATACACGGCTTCGGGAGCGTATGGGAAATATTTTAACGGAGAATCCAACGTTAATTTGGATAACGACCTGATTGTAATTGAGTTAGAGGAGCTTAAGGAGAGAAAAGATCTACAATCTGTGGTTGTGCAAATGATGGTTATTAATATAACGAACAAGATGTTTTTGGGAGATAGAAAAACTCCGTTCAATATTGTGTTTGATGAAGCTTGGGACATGCTAAGAACCAAGCAGAGCGAAGTATTCATTGAGACCTTGGCAAGGAGACTGCGCAAATATCGGGGATCACTGGTTGTTGGCACACAGAGTGTAAATGACTTTTATTCCTGCGCCGGGGCCCAAGCAGCCTGGGATAATTCCGACTGGAATTGCTTTCTGTCCCAAAAAGAAGAATCCATAGCGCAGTTGAAAAACAGCAAACGCATTCTCCTGGATGAGCATAAGGAAAGGGTCATTACTTCGGTTAAAACGGAACAGGGAAAATATGCTGAGGTGCTGATCAACGGAGCCGACGGTTACGCAGTGGGGAAGCTGCTGTTGGACCCATTTAGCGGATTATTATTTTCAACGAAAGCGGAAGATTACGCGGCGGTGCAGGAGCTTAGGAAACAGGGATACGAGATTATGGAGGCTGTAGAGCATATTTTACAGGAGAGAAATCATGAAGCTTTTTAATTGGTTAAGTGAAAATCATCCGAGGGTTTTACTTTGGGGACTATTTATTTGCTTTGTTTGTTTGGTTGTTATTAGCCAGATGAGACTCATCTTTTTGAATTCGACATCTGTGCCTTTCAGAGTGTGTTTGCAAATATATAACCTCAAGCCAAAGAAAGGAGGTTTATGTGCCTTCGATTTTAGAGGACGGACGTTTGTTAAATATATGGTTGGAGTCCCCGGAGACGAAATTCAGCGTGTTGGTAGAGTTGTTTATGTGGGAGAGGCGAGGGTAGGCGAGGTCCAAAAGGCAGAGCTTCTTAGCCCCATGGAAGAGGGAAAAATTCCAGAAGGGTACGTTTTTGTCGCCGGAACACATCCTGATAGTTTGGACTCCAGATACAAGGAATTTGGATTGATTTCGGCATCTGATATCCGAGGTCGAGTGTTTGGATTGGTGACAGCGCCAAATGAAGAAATTGCGCCGTAGCACGAAGGTAATAATTGAGAAAAGCTAATGCTGATTTTGCTACTGTTTTTTGCCGTCGTATCCACTGAAGCCAAGGACCTTGGAGTATTTGGAGAGACATTTGAGATAGCGGAGAGGGACTTATTGGAGCAGATTTTTTCTAGGCTTAGAGAGTTGGAGAAAACGGGCGTATGGGAGTCCGAAAAAATAAAAGTAGAAAGCAGGATTAAAGAAATGATTTTGCATCCACAACCGATTGTCGGAATTACGCACACCCAGAAGACAAAGGAATATAAGTTTGATCCAACAATTACGGTGACAAGAGACCTATCCGACCACAAGGGGCAGGTTTTTGTGAAAAAAGGAGAACGGTTTAACCCTCTAAACAAGATAGGTCTCTCAAAACCACTGTTATTCATAGATGGAGGCGCTGGAAAACACATCAAATGGGCAATTTCGAAACTGAAGGATGCAACCATTCATGGACATGAGTCCGGCAAGATTGTTTTGGTGAATGGCTCGCCTTTTGATTTGCAAAATCAGTTAGATCGGGCCGTTTATTTTGATCAGCACGGCATACTGACAACGAAATTAGGAATACGACATATTCCGGCGATTGTTTTTCAGAAACAAGGCGCGAAGCTACTCACGATTATCGAAGAAACAGTTGGGGTAACGGAATAATGGAAAATATCGCATGAGGTTTTTTATCTGCATTTTTTCTTTGTTATTGATGTTTGAGGGATATGGCAAATGCACCGGCAGGTTTGTTAATCCCGCCACCGACATATGTTGGAGTTGTTTGTTTCCCATAACAATCTGCGGACTAAAAGTATCTCCAAGTGGGGAAGATACCAGTAACCCTAGAGAAATTCTCTGCACCTGCGAAAAACCGATTCCTCGCATCGGCATTCCGGTATCGTTTTGGGAACCGGCAAGACTAATCGACGTTACAAGAGTGAAATTTTGTCTTGTGAACATGGGTGGTCTCCAGATAGGAGCGGACAGTATTCGAGGACATGGAAACGTTTCCACCGGCGCCACTACCAACAATACGAAAAGCAGTTTTTATCAGGTTCATTACTACATTTACCCAGTCCTATATTGGCTGGAACTTCTCACCAATTTCGTTTGCATGGAAAAGGGGCAGATGGATGTTGCTTACATCACAGAATTTGATCCTCTGTGGAACGATGATGAGACGGCATTTGTGCTAAATCCTGAAGCAGTAATATTTGGCAATCCAATAGCGCAAGCAGCTTGTGCCGCGGATTCCGTTGCTGCGACCGCCGGTTTTCCTCTGGACGAGATGTTTTGGTGCGCCGGATGTCAGGGGAGCATTTATCCGTATACGGGACATGTTCCATATCATATTGGAGGAGTGCAAGCATCTCTTCTTCTAACGTCTCGCATGTTGGCGAAAATGCATAGGGAATTATTGGCTCAGGGAACCATCGGCAAAAGCGGAATGTGTGGACCATATTTAATGCCCCTGATGATGAAGAGCCAATACAAGCAGCAGATGCTGTATCCGTCTTCAACGACAGGCAAGGGCGGGTGCAAGCCACTTGGGCGAACCAGTGTTCATTGGGAAGGAGGAAAAGAAAAACCATACACGGGAGAAGATTTTGGATATTTGATCTGGAGAAAAAGACAATGCTGCCTTTTATAGGAGGAGTCCTTCTGATTATTGTGGCATTTGATTTTTCCGCAGCTCAGGATCGAACTTCTGAGGACGTAAAATTCGCGAAACAGCAAAGACTCAATCTTGAGAAAGTTTATAACATGGCGAAAGAGTTAGAGTTCATAACTGGCGAGCTTCCTGCCACTGAAGATGGCTGCAAAGATTGCGGCTCTGGAATTCAGAATATTCCGAACAAAGAAGCAACTTTAGAAAACGGCATCATCGTGTTTGTGTCATTTTCGATGCCAAAAGCGTCATTGATGGAGCTAGGCGATCAATCCCAAAAGTATAACGCAACACTTGTGCTTAGAGGTATTCACGAAGATTCTTTTTTGAAAACTAAGAACAAGATACTGGAGATTAATCCGAAAGGGCTACAGCTTCAGATTCATCCAGATTTGTTCAGGCAATACAACATCAAAAAAGTTCCCACATTTGTGTTGATAAAAAACGGCGTAGAAATCAACAGATTGTCCGGCAATGTGACATTGGAATTTGCACATTCCAAGCTTCTGGAGGGGCAATGATAATGACATTACTGATGTTTTTATCGTTCTTCAAAGCAGAAGCCGTGAGGGATTCGTTTGAGCATGGGAAACGGGTGGCCGAATCCAGCAAAAACGACATAGAGGGTGAAATAAAATCCGGAGCCCACAAGACTCATGTACCTCAATATCGAGATGGAGTTTTTATCAACAGGACCGAATTATCTAAATCATTCGAACATTTGGAACAAACAGAACACGGCAGGGATTTGCGGAACATTCACAAAACTCGTAAGCCTTACATATTGGACGATACCGAACCGTTTATGACTCGATCTGAAGAAATACACCAACATCCGGAGCGGGCTTTTGAAGAAACGGAATCTGTGGAAGAAGGGAGCGATGACTACACCATTGAAACCTGCGAAGAATGTCCGGACGAAGAGTATTTTGTAAAAGCAAGAATGATCAAGAAGAGGTACGTGTATCTTCAGACTCCTCCATATATAACGGCGGGTCAGAATTGTGGGAATCACGGATATTTGACCATCAAAGTGGAAATAGTTGACGAACCAGAAGAGATATTTCGGGAAGATGGAGTATTTAACGACATTACCCATATAAGCACAGTTTCCTGGGGAGGAGCTTATGTGGACGAAACCTATCGAGTAAACGGAGTAAATGTGATTTTGAGGAAAACCATACAGCAAAACGGTCATCCCTGGATACACCCAAGTTGTTATTTGGTGCCGGCATTACAAAATCACGTAGTAAGTGCTGCGACGCTGATAACCAAGCTTCTGGGAGGAGCCAGCGATGAATACATCCCCTGGGGAGAAATAGGAAACGCCTATCTCCATCATCGGGTTGTGAATGACACCGGAGAGCATTATTGGATTCCAGACGACGCCTACAAACACTATGAAGAATTGTGCGACCAGGGATTGTGTCGCTACGAATCATTTGAGGACGATCCGCCTTCGGAGAAGTTCTGGAAAGGAAAAAAGGTGAATGGCTCCTGGGGTAGAACCATGACCTTTGGCTGTAGATCGTCCTGCAAAGATACCTGCACAGATCTGAAAGCCAGAGGGTACTCTCGGCAGCCTGATCCGGAATGTCTGGAAGAAAAAGATGGCAAATGTTTGCGCTGGAGATGGAAGTTTAAATGTAGAGATAGAGTTGTGGTGGCTAAACATAAATTTTCTAAGAAAAATCCGTTTTGTTTGGGAGGAGACTGCATCGATTCCAGTTACGAATCCGACAAAGATATGATTCAGGCTTTGGGATACCTTTCGATTCTGGAAGAGGCGAGAAAAGAGATGGACGGTACGGCGAATATCAATATATTCAAGGGACAAGATCGCTCCTGCAATAAAATCAGAATAGGAGTTGGCATCAAAGATTGTTGTGGCAACGGAAAGGGGCTGGGTGTGAGTCTTGGCCTCACAAGATGCGACGAGGACGCTAAAACTCTGGCAAAACTCCGTGAAGAAGGGAAATGCATATATGTCGGAACCCATTGTGCAGAAGAGATAAATGTGGGATTTACGAAATTCTGCCTGAGAAAAAAATCAGTATTCTGTTGCTTTGGAACGAAGTTCGCAAAACTTTTGCAGGAGCAGGGAAAGCCGCAATTGGGCATGAACTTTGGAGACTCAGAACACCCTAGCTGCGGAGGATTTACTCCAGAACAGCTGAGCCGGATCGACTTTTCGAGATTAGATTTAACAGAAATTACCAACGATATTATGGGCAAGTTTAAGCCTCAGGGCGGAGAACACTTTGCAAGGGAAGGAGAACTAGATCGCATTAGGGAGCAGATGGTGGCTGCGCCACTGGCGGTTAATGACGTTACGCCGCCCAGGCGGCGCTCTGGAGCATCTGAAGCGGCTTACCTTAAAGAAAACATGAGACATCTGACCGGTTCTCTGAAAGTTGGAGGCGGCAAATGAGTACTTGCAGTACAGGCGATGAATGGAATTATGCCGCTCGGGCGGCATTTAGAAAAGTGAAATTAATGGTTAACTGTTTGATAATTTTTCTATTTTTAACTGGTTTATCCAATGCCGAGGACGGAAAATCCTTCTATGATGATCACGCCAGAGGCTGGCACTGGTATGAGCCTGAGGCTCAACCCGATGATTTTAATACCAACCAGGAGTCTAAAGATTCTTCTATTTCTGCTCAATATCCTGCCACAGAGGAGCTAAAACTATATCAAGCACAATTGGAGGAGGCCAAAGCGGCGGCCGTGATGTATCCCACTTCTCAAAACGTGTTCAATTATCAAAAAATGCAATACGAGATAATACAAAAATCCGGAGAATTCGCAAAAGTCTGGATGCAAAACGTATACAAGACTCCGGACATAGATTATACGCAGGAATCTCCCATGTCCCAGAATGCTCGACATATCTATTTGGCGGAACAAAAGAGACTGGCGGAAGAAAAAATCCATGAATTGTCCCAAAAATATGGATTGTTCTTCTTTTTCAAGAATAATTGTCCCTACTGCGATGCATTTGCTCCTGTGGTTAAAGGATTTAGCGAAAAATACGACTGGGACGTGCTGGCCATCAGTGAATTTGGTGAAACGCATGAGTTGTTCGAGAGGAGCGTTCGAGACAACGGTCTAGCGGAAACCTGGGGAGTGAACACATATCCATCGCTGTTCGCCGTAAATCCCAAATCAGGGCACGTAATACCAGTGGCAATTGGAATGATATCCATTCAGGAGATGGAGGAAAGGATTGTCTCAATCATGGGTGACGGAGAATTGCAATGAGAAAAGAACTACTGATTTTTTCTTTGTTATTCCAGAATGTCTACTGCGGAGTGGGCGCAGATCTGGAAGAGTTTTTCAAAAAATTTGGAGCAGTGACAAATTCCACGTCTCCTGGAGTCCATCATGATCAATCTGCGGGATATTACAACGGAGGCGGGCTAAGCGTCAGGAATAGGGCAAGGAATTCTCAAGTGGCGACGCTGCAGCTACCTAATGTCAACGCCGGCTGCGGAGGCATAGATATGTTTACCGGAGGATTTTCCTTTGTAAACAGCGCGCAGTTGGTGGACGCAATGAAAAGCATAGGCTCCAGCGCTGTCAGCTACGGCTTTATGCTGGCCATGAAGACATTTGCTCCTGCGGTGCAATCGGTGATGGCGGAGCTGCAGGATATGGCTTCTAAAATCAATCAGGCCAGCATGAACTCCTGCGAGATGGCGGCCACTCTGGTGGGAGGAGCATGGCCAAAGTCTGATGTCGCAAGTCGGCACATATGCACATCCATGGGCAGCAAGAGCGGCATGTTTAAGGGCTGGGTGGCGGCCAAACACGAATGTGGAGCCGGAAGTAATCGCTCCAGAGTGCTTGCTGGAAAAAGCAGCGAAGCAGAATACAAAGACATTCTTGCAGAGGAATTTAACGTGGCCTGGGAAGTTATTAAACGCAATGGTTACCTGGCCTCGGACCCGGAGCTGGGGTATCTGTGCATGACCGTCTCCGGCACGATTGTTTCCTTCCAGGAATCTGGAAATCGAAGAGTAGTCAGATACCCAAGTAAAGTAACCGACGATCTGATAAAAGCTTTGCTCGAAGGCGGGAATGTGTCCGGATACGGCTGTGATGAAACTGGAAAATGTCTCAGGGTTCAAGCGAAGGATTTTAATATTGCTTCCGGAGGATTCGCCAATAGAGTTAGAAAAACGCTCTCGGACATCACCCAAAAAGCCATCAACGATCAGCCGCTGACCAAGAACGAGATAGAGTTCATCGGAAAAGTGCGTCTTCCCATATACAAGATGGTGAACGTGCTAACCACCTACAAAAGATCGGAGTTTGATTTAAGAGACTTCACAGACATTATTTGCGTTGATCTCATACATCAGTATATTTCCGAGATTTTGGACGTAATGCTGGAGGAAACGGCAAATCTCAAAAATGCCCAGGTGTCGGACGAAGAAGTCAACAAATTTCTCTCTCAGTTGCAGGAGGCCAAGGCGACCATCAACAGAAAGCGCAAGATGGCCTACGAACAGATGAACCAAATGCTTATCATGATCGAAAGCACCAAAATCTACGAGAAAAAACTCGAAAATACCTTCGAAACTCTGCAAAAGGGACGGGAGGTGCGATGAAAAGCTTGACATATGTACGTGCATATAGTATCATAAGGATGTATTGAAGTAATAACGGAGTAAATATGCAGATATCTTTAACTAAATTGCGCAAAGAAATGTTCAAGCTTCTTCCACGTCTCAAGGACGAAGAAGAGTTGACGGTGACATTCGAAGGCCGGGAAGCGTATATCATCAAAAAAGTACGCCGTAACAGAGCTGCAAAAATCAAGGCATCTTTAGCTAACTGTCCGAAGTTGAATCTTGGGTTTGAGGAGATGACGGCCTTCAAAAATGAGGGTAGAAAATGGTAGTACTGGACACGTCGTTTGTCGTAAAGTTTGTGAGACAAGAGTTATCAATGAACTTTTTCGATGATGACAAAAGATTTATCACAACAGATTTATTTGATTACGAGTTTGCGAATGTTATGTGGAAAACGGCCAAACGCCAGGCTTTATCTACTGGTGCCGTCAAGAATTGTTTCGCCGCTGTTGATGCCCTCGGTATTGAAAGACATCGATCCGATCCGATGAAGCTGTTTCTATACGCTGTGGAAACGGGGTTAACGGCCTACGACGCATCGTATCTACTGTTGGCTAAAAAATACAAATGCCCGATCGCTACGTTTGATAAACAGCTAATTGATGTCGCTCACAAAGAAGGTCTAGAGGTAAGTTTGGAGTAATTGATGGACCTATACACCATAGGAGGAGGGGAGATTGTCTATGAGGTCCTGAAGGCAGTTGCATTGTGTTTGAACGGAGGCAGCGGGACGCTGACGGCGATGCTGAGGATCGGAGGTTTTACAGGAGCCTTTGCCGCGAAAGTACTCCTTACTTTTTTAGAAATAGGATTCGTTAAAAAATGGGAGGGCAACGCCCGGCCTGAATCGATTCCTAAGGCTGTTAGGTAGTGTATGCACGATGGATAATATAGAAGTTGCTTTTATCAATATACTGAATACAATAAGTTTGCTGAGGATATTAGGCCGAATAACATGATTAAACGTGATATATTTAGTAAAATTAATGGCTCTCTCTTTCAAGATAGAGTTATTTTGATTTTTGGTACCCGAAGAGTCGGTAAGACTACACTTCTTCGGCAAATTATTGCTGAAAATGAGTCATTAGGAAAAAGATGTGTATACTTGAACTGCGACCTATTGAGTGTAAAACAGGCTCTTGAAACAACCAACGAACAGCTTTTGAAGCAGTATGTTGACGGTTTCGACATAATTGCCATCGACGAAGCACAGAATGTCATCAACATAGGTCGGACATTGAAGATAATTCACGATGTTTTTCCTGAGATTCAAGTTATAGCAACCGGTTCGTCCAGCTTTGATTTAGCTAATAAAACTGGAGAGCCGCTTGTCGGAAGAAGTCGCTCGTTTATCTTGTACCCTTTCTCTGTAAACGAATTAAAGGACGTCCAGGGAGCGTTTATAGCAGATGCTAGTTTAGATAATTTTCTGAGATTGGGAATGTATCCATGTATTCATGGAATGACGGAAGATGAAGCCAGAGACGAATTGGAAAATCTAGTTAACGGTTATTTATACAAAGATATACTTGTGTTTGAGAATGTAAGGCGCTCTGATCAAATCCTGAAATTACTTCAGTGTTTGGCTTTGCAGATAGGTTCGGAAGTTTCTTTCAATGAATTATCAAAGAGACTCGAGATTAATGCAAATACCGTAAAGAAGTATGTTGATCTTCTGGAGAAATGTTATGTGATATTCGCGCTGCCGGCTTTTTCTAGAAACCTCAGAAATGAAATTGCTGGGAATCGAACAAGAAAAATCTTTTTCTATGATGTTGGAATAAGAAACGCACTGCTTGGTATTTACCAAAGCATGGATCTTCGAAACGATGTCGGAGGCATATGGGAAAATTTTTGCGTTGTTGAGCTCATGAAAAAGGCTCAGCGGGAAGGAAGAAGATGTCGTAGGTATTTTTGGAGAAATTACGATGGTGGGGAGATTGATTTTATCGAGGAAGAGGACGGAAGATTAAAAACGTACGAATTTAAGTACAGCCCTAATAAAAGAGCCAAATTGCCGAAGATTTTCGAAGAAACCTACGGGGTTTCAGATTTAACCATCATAAACAAGGAAAATTGGCTGCAGTTTTTAGGAAATGGTCTACCATCAGAGGCAATGATGACAAAGCCTGGGAAAGAAGAATTAGAGGAATAAAATAACGTGGACCTATACACCATAGGAGGAGGCGAGATTGTATATGAGGTAATAAAAGCCGTTGCCATGTGTTTGAACGGAGGCAGCGGGACGCTGACGGCCATGCTGAGGATCGGAGGTCTTGTTGGTGCGTTTATGGTTTATTACATGATTTTGTATGGCAATCCCATGCAAATTCTGAAAACCTGGGGTATGCCGGTGCTGCTCATGACCAATATGCTGTTTCTTCCCACCAGCACCGTATGGATAAAGGACGCCATCACAAGATATGCCTATAAAATCGATCATGTGCCCTATGGATTAGCTCTTTTTGCGTCCCAAACCAGCAAGCTGGGGAAAGTGCTTACGGAAATCGTAGAGCAAAGCTTCTCCACTCCGGATGATATGAAATATCAGAAAAACGGCATGATGTTTGGCTCTGATATTCTGGAAAAAGCCAAAACCTTTAGGATCACAAATCAAAATTTCAAGGAAAACATGCGCAATTTCGTCGGTCAATGCGTGAAATACGACATCATGTTGAACCAAAAGTACAGTTTCGATGACCTAAGAAATACAAACGATTTATGGGGACTGATAACCAGCAATCCATCCAAAAACAGAGGAATATTCTGGATACCAATAACGGGTAAAGGCATGGCTGTCTACGTCACATGTGAAGAAGCCGCGGAGAAATTCAATCAGGCCTGGGCTGCGGAACTGGACAGATCGTTTTCTCTTCTGGGAAGGAAGTTTTTCACCGGAAGATTCATCGCCAATTCCGGAAGTAACTCTCCTAAATTGATGATGAACTCGAGTTTGGAGACTGCCCTAAAGGCCGAGATCAAAGCAAATCTGCAAAATATCACCTCATATCTTGGAGATATAGCAGAAAATGCAGAAAACAGCCTGAAGCAGGCCTTGATGATCAATGCCATAGGAGACGCAGCGTCCGAAAACTGCAAATTGGCCGGTAACGCCATTACCTATGCGGAGACAAGGGCTCTGCAACAACAGAGTAGCACATTTGATACGGTCGGACGACTGGCTACAAAGTTGCTGCCAATAATGAAAGCGGTTATAGAAGCGCTGGCCTATGCCTGTTTTATCTTCATAATACCGCTTTGTATGGTTCCAAGCGGCTATAAATTTTTCATGAATTGGGTTGCGATTTTAATTTGGCTACAGGCCTGGCCTCCAATGTACGCCATTCTTAACTATATTATGAACATAG
Organism: Holosporaceae bacterium; assembly: GCA_031284365.1. GTDB lineage: Bacteria > Pseudomonadota > Alphaproteobacteria > UBA3830 > UBA3830 > JAIRMQ01. The sequence continues at coordinate 12,850 of JAISZX010000066.1, read as the reverse complement.
CAGCAAGGGCGTCCACTTTATCCGAACTTGGTACTGCCGGAGGATTAACCATAGCCAATTACATAGGAGTGTCGGAGGCTAATGCAGAAATAAAACTCCTGGCTGGATATTTATCCATGAGTATACCATTTATCTGCATAGCCATAGTGAAGGGAGTGGGGACGTTTGTACATCTTGCAGGTCAGATGACAGGCACCTCGATGCAAGCTGCTAGCTCTGCTGCCGCGGAAGTATCTTCCGGTAATTTCTCGTTCGGCAATGTCAGCATGAGAAACCAGCAGTTGGACAATCTTTCCCAATTACAGAGGAGTTTCTCCAGTTCCCTGTCGGCCGGAGGACATAGACTTGATACCGGAGGAGTACAAATTATCAACGACGCCAGTGGATTCTCCACCATAAGTCATGCCGTAAGCAGCGGAGTCAGAGACTTTTCAGCCACCAGTACAGATACGGAGGAATTTCGCAAGGGCTACGGCGATTCGATGCAGAGAGCCTATGACGCCACGGTAAAATACTCTCAGAGCAAGAGCGCTTCCCACAGTGAAACATCTCGGTTGGCCCATAGTTTCAGCAGCATGTCGGCCCAGGATATCTCTAGCAAATACAACATGGGGGCGGATAAAGCTCAGCAGATACACAATGATGCAAAGATATTGGATCAGTATTACAACGGGCATGCCTACGCTGATGGGACTAAAGCCGGAGGAAACTTAGCTTTTGGAGCAAATGCAGGTGGTCATATCGACCTTTCTAAAGGCGCAGGCAGCAAGAAGAGCAAGGTATCTGTAAGCGGTTCAGTCGCTGGACAAGTCGGAATCGGCATGAATGGAGGAGTAGAGTCCAGCAACACCACGAATTACGGCGATTCCAGCCAGGCGTCCACATCTCACGATATTGCTGAAACCCAGAAGAGATTTGATTCCTATATGCAGGACATAGCGGCATCCAGCAGAAACGACGAGGTAGCGCAGTTGGCGAGAGATCATACGGATACGCTTTCGAAAATGAGTCAGTACAGTCAGGATAAGGCCTACAACGAACACATGGCGAAAAGTTACCAGGAAAGCTACAACAGAGCGAGCAGCCTGACCATCAGTGAGAGGAGTAATCTACGGGATCATGCGTTGGAAATAGCCACAGAAAGAGGATACACCAAGTCTGAAGCCTCCCAAATGATTGATTCCAGCAGTGCATCTGATAAAGAGCAAGCGCAAGGCTGGCTCATGGAGGCGAAAAGCAGAGAAACCGTAAGAATGAGGCCGACGATGCCGCAAATGAAGCAGCCAGGCTGGGGCGATTATAATCGAAAGCAGGCGGAAAGTGACTTCAGGCCAGAATATAAACAACAAGAACAACAGACGCGAACCAACATCGATAAAATGGATGACGATAGAAAGGCTAAAAAAGAAAAGCTACAAGGCGATCAACGCGCAATCAAAGTCGTCGTCAGCGACAAGTTGCAAAACACTAAATCCAATATCTCCCAAGAAAAAATGGAAATAAAAAATCAAGCACGCAAAATTAGACAAAAAGAAAAGGAAAGAGCTGGGAAAGGAGCGGCGCATGCTGTTGTGGATAAGACGATAAATACATTTTCTTGGGGAGATGACTAAAATTGAATATACAGGAGTTAAAAATGACAGATAAAGATAAATTTCTACGGAGAATGTTTATATATAACTTACAATATGTATTGGCTGCTATTTTTGCCGTAGTAGGTTTCTTCGGTATTGGCTTTGTGTTTTTTTCCTTATGTGGGAAGGATCTGAACAAAGATTTAGGTGTATATGTGTTCTTTTTAGGCATACAACTTAGTTTTTCTGTGTTTAATACAGTAACTTTTTTTTACAGCCAATATCTTGCAAAAAGATACGGAGTAGAGATGTTTGCCGATCTTGATCAAGATTGGCTTCGGGAACATCAAGCCTTTGATGCCAAAGCTTTCGGAGAAATTTTTGCTAGATTAATACACTGTCGTAAAATTGCAGGACCATATACGCTGGCTCTGATCTTTCCTGTTGCCTTAATTAATATGCTTTTGGCAGACATAGTTGGATGTATCTGCTTGTTAGTTTATAACTTTTACTATTGTCCAATTTACATGGACATTGCCATTTCCTATAAAGTTCCAAGAGCCTTTGGCGGCGGCGGTACTGTGATTTCAAAAATCATAGATCACGAGTTTAATGACAAATTAGACAAGCTAACCAAAAAACTCGATCAAAAAAATAAGGATTAAACATGAGATATTTTTTCAAAAAGAAAGCCGCTGCATATAGGAAAAATCTTCGCGAAGAAGGGCTAAAAATGAAGGATATTGTTACCATAGCTAAAGATATGTTTACTCGAGGCTCAAGCATGGAATATATAGTGAAAATCACGGGACTGCAGGAAGAAGAGATTCTAAAGCTGATTAATGGATGAGGTATTTGTGAAAGATATAATAACAAAAGAATCAGACGAAAACGTGCCATTCAACGACGTTATTGTTATCATAGAAAACGCTCGTTCCAGAGCATTTCAAGCAGTAAATCGAGAATTAATCGATATGTATTGGTCTATTGGCCGCTATATAAGCGAGAAAACGAAAACCGACAACTGGGGCAAAGCTGTCGTTGAGAGACTATCTCAAACCATACAAACAAAGTATGTAGGAATAAAAGGGTTTTCTCCATCAAATCTTTGGCGCATGGCGCAATTTTATGAAACCTACGTCGAGAACCCAAAACTCGCGACACTGTTGCGAGAAATTAGCTGGTCTAATAACTTGCTGATTATGGCTTCTGCTAAAACTGACGAAACAAAAGAATTTTATATTAGAGCTGCAGTCCAAAACAAATATTCTTTTCGTGAACTGGAACGACAACTTGATGCCATGATATTCGAACGCACAATGATTTCTAACAAAAAAAACCGGCGAGCAATTTCAAAAACGCCGGAGATTTCTGCTTTGCGCGACAGCTACGTCTTGGAATTTCTCGATATTCCGGAAACGCATAGCGAAAAAAATCTTCGTAAATCTATTGTCGCAAATATCAAAAATTTCATTTTAGAATTCGGAAAAGACGTTGCATTTATAGGAGAAGAATACAGAGTTCAGGTTGGAAATACAGATTTTCTAATAGACTTGCTTTTTTACAATCGTACTCTGATGTGTTTAATTGCTATAGAGCTGAAAATAGGAAGATTCAAGCCTGAGCATCTTGGACAGTTGGAATTTTATTTGGAAGCATTAGACAGAGATGTGAAAAAGGCAAACGAAAATTCCAGTGTTGGCTTAATTCTATGCGCTTCTAAGGATGATGCCGTTGTGGAATACGCACTTAGCCGCTCACTTTCACCAAGTATGGTTGCAGATTATTGTTTGCATTTGCCGGACTAGAAAATAAATTGCGAGAACTGACCAATATAGCTGAGGTTGAAAATGAAGAAGAATTAGAAGACCAATCAATGAACGCACAAATTAACAAAGAGAAATCATAATGAAGAAACTTCTTGTATTATCTTTCTTGATGATTCCTGCGTTAGCAGGTGGAAACGAAGTAATTTATCTGGACTACGCCGCTTCTTATGCAGCGAGCAGAGGAGCGTTGGAGGAATTTGTAAAGGTTGCACAGCTGGACGGCAATTCTTCTGGTCTGAATGTTCATGCGAAACACCTGAAGGAAATCGAAGAAAGGGCTGCGAAGATTGTTGCGGGAAAGATAAATGCAAAGCCCGATCAGATACATTTTTGCAGCAGCGCGACGACAGCCAATAACATCGCTATTCTCGGAGTAGCCCAGGGAAATCCTGGATGCCATTTGATTACGTCGAAGATCGAGCACAAAAGCGTGCTGAATGTCTTCAAGCATCTGGAGACGCGGAGATACAAGGTCACCTACCTGAATGTAGATCGCCATGGGAACGTGGATTTGGAACAGTTGCGCAAAAGTATTCGAAAAAACACGAAATTAATCTCCATCCAGATGCTCAACAGCGAAATTGGAACTTTGCAGAACGTGAAAGCCATAGGAGAAATCGCTCGACAGCACAAAATTCTGTTTCACACGGACGCTGCCCAGGCTTTTTGCAAGTACGACATCGACATTGAGGCTTTGCATATTGATCTACTGACCATGGCCGGCCACAAAATCGGCTCCCCCAAAGGCATTGGAGCGCTGTACATACGCGATCCATCAAGATTGCAGCCGATTCTATTCGGCTCCGGCGACGAATTTTTCCCAGGCTCAAAAGCGACGGAATTGATCGCCGCTTTTGCCGCCGCCGTGCAAAATTTCAAATTCGATACCGCAAAAATAGCGCGAAATTTCAACGTACTAACAACAGAACTGACGAAAATCGGAAATATTCACATAAATTCGTCCAGTCCGTCCCACATTGTGTCTGTTTCAATTGCCGGAGTTCTGCTGACGGACATTATGGAACGCCTAAAGGAATATTCCTTTGCCGCCGGTTGTTCCTGCACCGGTCAGGAGCGATCAAATGTGATGGCAGCCATCGATCCGGAGGATAAATTGCCCTCCTGCACACTGCGTATTAGCTTTTTTGATTCTCTAGAGTTGCATCAATTAATAACGTTTGCGCAGCGGCTGAAAACCGTCGTTGACCAATTGCGTCGAGAAAAAAGTGTGGCTAAAGGATGCGAGTCCATAGATACCGTCAAACAAAAAGATCTTGGCGACTCGCTAAATAAAATCCAAGAACTTTTAGAGAAAGGAAAATAATATGGATAAGAAAGACAAACGCATATACTTAGCAAGCGCGATCGCTTGCGTGGTGATTTTGCTCGGAAAATATGGTTATAGCTATTATCAGGACAGGAACGCTTTGGAGCGACGACAAAAACAGAAGCAAGCAATTGAATTGCAACAAAAGAAACCCATCCTCCCGAAAAAGAAACCTATCGTTCCGAGACCGAGCATCGGCAATCCCGCTCCGTATGGAATAGAGATAGAAAATACAACTGAAGAAGAGATTAGAGATAGGTTTGAGGTAATTAAGGAAGATAGTATCTACAATAAAAAATATAAAGTCTTATATTTAAATGCAGATGATTTTTCTTCTGAGAGTTTGCCCGTAAAAAAAGTTGAATTAATTTTAGATCAGAAAGGCTTAGTAATACGATTTCTGATGCATTGTGGTGGCAAAAGATTTTCACAGTTACATTCAGAATTATCTAAAAAATACACAGTTGCAAGTTCAGATATCCCATCTGTAGGAGACAACACCGCTTTATATGTAAGCAAAAATATAGAGATAGCGCTAGTTGAACCTCACATGGAATTTATCACAGCTTTATCCTATGTAACCAAGCAATTTTCTGATGAAATCCTCTTTTATCAAGAAAGGTATCGGCAAGAGGAGCAACAAAAAATTGCGGAACAATTGTAATGGTTAATATCCACAATTTCTGTGGATAAGTCTGTTTGCTATGGTCTGAGGCTACTGGGATTTAACGAAAAATTAACTATGATCAAGAAAGAGGCATCATTGAAAAAAGATAATCGGATTGAGCTATCGCCTCCAGGAGCATCCTGGTGAGTAGATATTCAGACCATAGCACCATTGGCGGACAGGTGCTGGCGCATCGTGTGCGCATGATGATGCAAAACTGGAACGTCATCTGGCTTGTGGGGCGACTGAGCTTTCTTGGGAGCTTCCTTTTCTATCTCATAAACAAATGGAACTCGAGCAGCATATGGAACTATTTCGTTTGCCTGAAAGCAACCTATAGAAGCAACATGACGACGCTTCCATCCACCCTGTTCAGTCACTCATATTTCAAATTTGGAAGCGGTAAATGGAAAGAGGTATCGGATTATGTCATTGCCACGGGCGAACCTTGTTTGTTTTTCAAAGCTAGCTTTGAAGACTCATTGAGCTTTGCTCTCAAGCTCAGCACATGCATCAGCATTGCCGCCATGCTTCTCATGGTGCTTTTCAACAAATATTTTGGCAAATCTCTCAGCGACGGCAAAGAACTGATTTCCGGACATGAGTATGTGAAAGGAACAAAAATCAGGAAATATATCAGACACAAAAGCGACATTATATTGGCGGATATCCCCTATCCCAAGGGAACCGAATGCCGACACACGATTCTTACCGGCACAACAGGCTCCGGCAAAACAAACGTCATGATTGAGCTTCTGGATCAGATTGCGACCAAAAACGAGAAGATCGTCATTGTTGATACCGTAGGCACGTACTTGAACAAATATTATGATGAAAGTCGAGATATCATATTAAATCCACTGGATGGTCGCTCCATTTCCTGGAGTTTTCTGAACGAATGTCAGGACGAAATTTTACTGAAAAACGTCGCCGCCTGTCTTATCGGAAACGGCGAAAATAGCCAAGATAAATTCTGGGAAGAAGCAGCTAAAATTGTCTTCCAAGAAACCGCTAAAAAAGCTATCAAGGAAGGAAAATCTACTGACGAGTTTCTGAATCTATTGCTCAAAGTATCCCTCAAGGAGATGCAAAATTATCTGGAGGGAACATATGGCCATGGTTTGATGGACGAAAGAGCCGATAAAATGGCCATTTCCGTTCGCGCCATGCTCATTAACGCCATTTCGGTTTTTGATATTCTGAAGGAGTCCTCTGACGGAAATTTCAGCATTCGAAAATGGATTGCTTCGGATAAAAATGGCCTTTTGTTTCTATCATGTAGACCTGTGGAAAGAGCATCATTGACTCCTTTGATCACTGCTTGGTTATCGATCGCCACTGAATCACTGATGAGACAGGAAAATTGCTGCCAAGATTCGCCGACAACGGAGGCGATTGGATCAAAAATACTGAAATTTGGTACCAAGCAAATATCGGATCAAACGTCACGTTTGTCACGTTGCTGGTTCTTCATCGACGAGCTTCATAATCTGAATAGACTGCCGAGAATAGAAACGTCATTGGCGGAAATCAGAAAATACGGAGGTTGCTTTGTTATTGGAACCCAAATGATATCCCAATTGAATAGGATTTATGGCCACGAAGTTGCAAGAACAATCACAGGGCTTTGTGGAACTAAAATCGTCATGGGCATACCCGAACCGGATACCGCTAAATATATGAGCAGCTTCCTCGGAGAGAAGGAAGAAGTGTCCGCGTCGGAAGCCATTTCCTACGGCGCAAACACCATGAGAGATGGAGTTAATATCGCTCAAAAAACCGAGAAAAAGCAAACAGTGCCCTATGCTGAAATCATGAATCTTACCCCAGGTGAGGCATTCATCAAATTCTCGGGAATAGCTGTAGTCGCTAAAACGAAATTTAAACTACATGAGCACGGCCACCAAAAACCATGCCAACAAGATATGGCGACCTCCGTTCGTCTTTTGGACTTGAGTACATTTAGTGAGAAATACTCAAAATTTTTTGGTGATTATCTAAAATTATCCGGCATGAACTTCTCAGAAGTTGTATTCGAAAGGCCCTTCTATATATGGGGAAATGATGACTCCATAAACCAAACCGTGGGGCAATTATTGACGGATATGAGGATCAGTAAACGAAAGGGCATAGTCTTCGAAGAGGGAGACTTTCTTTTCGAACATTTGGCAGAAAAAGACGATATTTTGATAAATCCTCTGAGAAAAAACGGCTTATCTTGGGATTTCCTCGGAGATTTGCGCCATAGCCAAAATATCTCGGGATTCGCTAAAAATATCAAAACAGAATGTGCAGAAATTGAGGATTTGATAGCATATCTCATTGGTCTTGATATTAATACAAAGGAATTCTTTCAAATACTGTGTTTTGCTCCATTCAAACAGATCAAATCTATATTGATGCCATTCGTTAATATCGAAGATAATGAGGATACTTTTATCAAAATCCGCAGCCGAATAGCAAAAGAGCTCCACTGCTTTAAGGCGCTGATTTCGAAAAGAAAAGAATTCTCTTTTTCTGAATATTATGGATCGAATAAATCCGTACTTTGGTTATCCTGCGGAGGCGATGTTCATCTGCAGGCGCTAACGCCATTTATGGAGAAAATAATTACTCCTGAAACCATTAAAATCGTTATGGGGAAGAAATTGATACAGCACGCTTCAAATACCATAATAATCAATCACTTCTTTGAAAATTCTCGTGAATTATCCGACTGCAATAAGCTACTGCTTTCCGAAACAAACAATGCCCAACAATTAGTCCAGTCATTTGGAGAAACGGTAACGCATATTAGCTCAGGTAACCGCCTTTTTAAACCACATAATGTGGAAGATGTTTTGCTGCGCTGAAAAAAGTTATATTTTTCGTAAGGATATTGTATAATTACTCGCGTATGCGGACGCATATTACGAAGCGGATGTAGTTATGATAGACCTACTAGACCCGAAATTAGATTACATATTTAAAAATATCTTCGGTGTGGAGAAGAACAAACCGCTGTTAATCTCGCTTTTAAATTCTCTGTTCAAAAACAATCCATATATCAATGACCTACAGTTAGAAAATACCGAAATCGAGAGGATTCTAGAAAGGGACAAGGCCAGCCGTCTAGACGTGAAGGCCACCACCGACAATGGCACAAAACTAGATATTGAAATTCAGGTACGCAACACCGGCGAGATCCCTCAGCGGGCCTTCCATTATCTGGCCAACATGATGCCCAGAGCCGTAAAGAAGGGAAAATCCTACAACGGACCGAACGTCATCGGAGTCTGGATACTTGGGGAGAACGTGACAGATCGCCAAAACGCCATAAGTGAAGTCTACATGACGTTTCAGCCGAGCGATCCCGATCCATATCAGATTATGACCGATAAGGCGAGGATATTTTTTGTGGAGTTACCGCGCTTCGATCCGAAAAAAGCCGATCGGCGCGATCTCCTCACCGCCTGGCTTTCTTTTTTGAAAAATCCGATTTTTATTGACGAGATGTTCTTGGAAATAGAAGAAATAAAGGAAGCAATGGAGACGCTAAAATACATCAGTGCCGATGATGAAGTCCGTGCCATAGCCGATCTTCGCCAGAGAACCATCAGTGACCATAATAGCGAACTCACCATCGCTAGAGAAGAAGGTGAAACAAATGAAAAGAAAAAAATCGCTCAAAAATTACTGGCAAGAAATATGGAGTTGCGTGAAATTTCAGAAATTACAGGGTTAGCGATTTCTGAAATAAAATCTCTGTAAAAGTAATTTATCGTCACATACCTATTTCAAAATTTTTACTTTTTTCCAGTTCTTTCATTTGGGATATTTCTCTCTGACGCTCATGATTTAGTTCTCGAACTTGAGCATCGATAATTTGCTCTTTTTGAACCGGCGACAGTGAAGATGCATTCTCCACATGAATCGCTGAATTAGCTCGCTCCATAAGAGACTTATCATTGAGCACGCGAATATTATTGTCCGTTAATTTATCGCTCAATATCAGCGCCCTATTATGCAAAATGTCTACCATTTTGGGGGTTAATTCTTTCTTCCCTGAAGCCTGCATTAATGCTTCAAAACATATAGCTCGTTTGATACAAGATTCCAACAATTCCGGAGATACTGCTTTGAGATTTTGTTCATCAACAGTTTTTTGAACCAATATGCTCGCATATTTGTATATCTGTTCTTTTGTATCCATCTCTATGCCTTTTGAACCCACATAATTGTCCAACATGGCGCTGCTAACATATAAGCCATATCCTTCGACTTTTCTGTGGGCTTCCAGTGAAAGTTTATAGAGGGAATTGCTTTGCTCAGACTTTATAAATTCTCCTGTAGCTGGTATAAGTCTGCTGAAGGGATTGCGGGCTATCTTCATGGCTCCTATTTCTTTCAAAACAGCCTCATTTTTTTCATAATTCACCTGATTTTCCATAGTTCTCCTGGAAATAAAGAACTGTTTCGATATTTCTCTCACAAACTCCCGATGCAGCGGATAATTTGATAAAATTTTCGATGCGAATTCGTTGCGATTATCGCGAATTTCCGAATATTGCTTGTATAAAACATGATTTTTGATGTTAAAGGTTTCCGCTTTCATTTTTTTGTATAACGTTCGCGTTTCACCGGCTGTTTTTGCATACAATTCAACTGTATTTTTTGCATCTAACTCAACGTTGCTCAACGGTCGCAGCTTCACGCCAACTGCTATTTCTAGCTTCTCTTTTGTGATTCCCATTTGATGCAAATACAATTTCGAAGACTCGTAATTTTGCAAAATTTCTTTCCCAAGAGTATTGCTCTTTTCTTTTAATTTCCAATAATCTTCCCATGCGGCTTCGCCGATATTTATTTCCCTCTGCACAGACGCAGTTTCCAGTAATAATTCCCTATATTCAAATACTCTGGCTTTGTTCTTATTTTCGATGTTTCTATAATCCTCCAAAGAGTCCTTATGGGCATATCTGGACGCAGCGTTTACAAGCTCTCTGAACGATCCAAAATCAGATTTTTTGTAGTATAAATCGACATTTTCCCGATGCCTCGTCATACTCACATACATCGCTTTTGCATCCATCATCTTTCCGGCTACTACAATTGTATTATCAAAAGTTTTTCCCTGAGATTTATGTAACGTTATCGCATAGCCATGATTTATTTTATCATACTCTGAAACATTGATGTTTTTTGTCCCTGATTCTGTTTCTATAGACAGGATTCCATCATAAAACGACTTTACGAGTCCAACCTGCCCGTTCTTCACATCAAATAATTTATTATTTTCCTGAAAGATAACCTTATCATTCTCAGCAAAGTTTTTATCATTTATCTTTATAAAATCTTTCCCCAGTTCTCCTTTCTCCTTCTTCAAAAAACGGATTTCATCATTAATTGTAGTGCACTCTCTATTGGTGGAACACAAAACAGCCGCCGATCCTATTTTTTCAATTTCTAAGTACTTTTTAGCCACAGGGAAAGATGGAATTTCACATGTATGCACCCGGCCGTTATTTTCATATTTCGCCAGCGCTTCTCCCACATTAAGCTTCGATAATTCAACGCTCGCTTCCTTTTGCCATTTTTCACGTTGACGATGAATTTCAGAAAGCTCGAATACATTTTGCCGGAGTTCGTCGACATCGGAGGCGATTGTTGTAGAATCATTGAGTTCTGCTCGATCCATATTTATGAACTGCCTCAGGCAGTCTCCGGCGGAAATCGCTTTGAATTGATTATCATCCCCTACCGCTATTATCTTTGCTCCGAACCTTTCGGCGGCGTCCAGTATCGTCTTCCAATCCTTGGCGCCCACCATTCCTGCTTCGTCCACTATAATTACGTCGCCGGATTTTAGTTGAGAATTTTCATATCTTTTTAGATCGTTATACCAATCGAATTGCTTTAGTATTCCCTCCGTTACCACTGCTTCGAATGATAAAAACCTCTCCTGCGCCAACTCATAGGAACGCCATCTATGAGACCAAGATGCTATCGTTGCGCTTTCGATTGCCGCATCCCTGCCCAAATTTTCCGAGGCCACCGCCGATAGACTCATGCCTATCACTCGAGCCCCGCTGTTTTTATAAATATCGGACACTGCTTTCATGGTCGTCGTTTTGCCTGCCCCTGCCCTTCCCAGAAGAATGCCGACATTACCATTTTCACATAATCCTTCCACAGCAACTTTTTGTTCTTTATTAAGATATGGGTATTCTTCCAAAACAGATAAAATTATCTCATTTCTGCAAACTGTTTTCGCCTCTTGCGATGCAAGAATATCAAATTTAGATAACACGTCTGATTCCAGCTTCTGATACCTCTCTCCCGTATACAAAAACTCTCCGTTGATGCTTTCTCCAACGTATTTCGCCTCCTCCAAAACCTTCTCAAATACCGCCGATACCCTATTACCTTCAAAGACTCTTTTCCCAATTTCATTTAAAATATCCTTTTGGCTAAATACTGCGCTTTTTTCGTTTAGATAATCCAAAATAATACTCGGATCCATAAGAATTTTCTCTTCATTTCTTTTCGAGATTTCCAGATTTTCCTGCGCTATCCTGCTATCCGTTCCAATAATGTCCGCATACCAGCCGCGATGCTTTGTGGCCTCTAGATTAATTCCTAAATCCGCAAAACTCTTTTCTGTTATTCGCTCCTTTAACCCATCTCGAGCCAGAAATTCATTGGTCATATCGGCCCATAGTTTCCGCGTTTCCAATAGAGCAGCTCTTGTGCAAATTTCGCGATCTTTGCGCTCCAAAAAATCGCCGTTTTCATTAATTGCACGCCGACTAATTTGAAGATGCGCATGCGAATTTCCCTCAGAATTATGAATTGCATAAGTCGTGATTAACCCGCGACTTACAAATCTTGTATTGATAAATTTTTCCAACAATTCCTTGCTGGTTGCTAGAGAAAATTCGTTCGGAAGAGCCACAACGACTGTTTGGGCTGTCTGAGCAGATTTTTTAAATTTTATTCTGGCATTCTCGTCTTTAAAATGTTTATCTGCATAATTGTCTTCGAAATTTTCAACGGCGTTCCAAACTTCCAATCCTTTATATCTGCTCTGCTCCGGAGCTAACGTAGCCACAAACGCCACATTTTTGGCCTTCTTGCTATAATCTGCCATTTTGTCGCGACGCTCTTCGTGCAAATTTTCTCCGCAAATGTAAGCCGCAGATTGTACGGCGCTCCGTCCGCTGCTCCTGCTTACAAAACCGACATGTAGGCTATATATCGCCATTTGCTTGGATCATATCAAAACCTTCACAAGGTAACATACCTCCTCGCATATCTCAAAATTTCCTCAAAATACGCCGTAGGCAATTTTGCGTTATCCGAATACTGGATACGCATAAGTGCGCACTTGCTTCCTTCGGTCGCCCCGTGACTGTGGATTTTCCTCTTTCCCCCAGATATCTCAAGAATAAACTATAAAAGAATTTGCATATAT
>JAISZX010000055.1 GCA_031284365.1 Holosporaceae bacterium | reverse complement strand
ATGATTTCGCAACCAGCTGGTCATGCCATTAACGCTGTACGATATCCCGTACTTTCCACTTACATATGCACAAATTTCAGACGCTTTTGCATAAGTATGCTTTTGGAGATGCTCATCAAACTCCTCGGTTTGGTTCGGAGATAGCTTGCTTTGCGAGCCTACGGTCTTGATTTCGAGCTTCTTGCTTCCCCTATATTCCGACACATGCTTGCTTATCGTCTCTTCATCCAGCAATAATATTTTTGATATTTCTCTGAAATTCCAGCCCCCATCCGACATTAACACTGCTTTGATACGATCTCTCGTTCGACCGTCTTTTTCTTTCCGGTGTCGCTGCTTTAACTCTTGACGATCTTCGGGTGTTAAAAAATTTTCCATGCGCATCTTATAACACTTTCCAAAGCATTTTCCAACATCTCTTTCAGGGTGAGTATATAACATTCTCAACGATGTTTTTCAAAGAATTTATGATTTTTTAGTTATGATTCCGAAAATTCACATCAAAAACGAAAAGAAAACGCGTATTTTTATTGAAGCGGTGCACTATTTATCGCGCACAGGTTATCAAGTGCGACTTTTGCCAAAAGAATACGGAAACTACTTTTCCATATATCAAAGATTTCTGTATTGGAAAAAACTTGGAATTTGGGAATCGATGTTTAAGTTTTTTCAAGAAATTGATCCAAAATATTTTATGATTGACGGTTCAATTATTCGAGCAAATCAGTGTGCGGCAGGCTATAATAAGTGTGGCGGCGAAGATCTCGGACGAAGTTGCGGAGGATTTTCGACCAAAATTCATGCGTTGGTCGACGCACTTGGTAATCCGGTAAAATTTCTTCTGAGTCCCGGAAACGATCACGATATCACTCAGGCTGAGGAGCTAAGGCTATGATTCGAAGAAATTTGTAGACTGTTTGAGCGTGAAAGGTTGCGAAGCCGTGATTCCGTCTCGCTCCAATTCCAAAGAAAAACGAGAAATCCACAAGGATCTTTACAAAGAAAGACATCTTGTCGAAAATTTCTTCAGTAAGATAAAATGGTTTCGAAGAACACTTTCGAGATTTTGTAAAACTTCTTCCTCTTTTATGGTGTTTCTACATTTTGCCAGCGTACTTATATGGCTTAGATAAATTTCCTAACGAGGCCTAATTTAAGCTGTCTCCAATCACATTTTTTACTTTGCCTGGAAGTTCTAGGTTAAGAAGTTATCTTATGCTTATTTAGCAATGATGCTGTTTTCTTAAGGTGCTCCGGCGATAGATGGGAATATCGCTCAGTCATAGCTGTTGTGGAGTGTCCCATTAATTCCTTCACAACAAACAAGTCTGCTCCCTCCATCATTAGCCAGCTGGCATATGAATGTCGGAGTGTGTGAAATACCACTCTTTGCCTTTTGTCAATTATTCCATTGTTTAATCCCAATTCTTCTATCGTCCTGGCAAATGTTTTGGAGAGTTGTTGCATTTGATTACCTTCTTTGGTTTTGAACACAAAACCTTGAGAATCCTTTTGTTTCAATGTTCGCAATAGCTTTTCGACTTCTTCGGTCATTGGTATATGACGTGTTTTGTTATTGTTTTTTGTGTCAACTAATGTAATTAATTTTGTATTAAAGTTGATATTTTCCCATTGCATTGAGAATATTTCCCCTTCTCTGGCTCCGGTTAACATTGAGAGCAATGTCATGTCATGCATTTGTTGACTTTTCGGTTTTAGACTAGCGAGAATCTTCTTTATTTCATCCATTGTTAAAAACCTTATGCGTCTGTTATCAAATGATGGAATAAATATTTTAGATGCTGGATTATCCTTTACGCCAAGATTTCTATCAATGGCGAAATTAAACATCTGCCGTACGAATGCTTTCATGTATTTTGCAGTGGTTGGACTTCTTCCAGCTTTCTGGGCATTGTTTATAACTTCCTGCAAGTCATCTAGCGTTATGTCGTTAATTGGCCTGTCGGATAGTGATTCACTAAACCAGTTTTTGTAGAATCCTTCTTCTGTTGTCCAAGAGTTTTTTTCGGTTCTTGTTTTTTGCTTCTCCATGTACATTTCATACAGCCGAGAAAAGGTTATAGTTTCGCTTTCTTTTTCTTGGACTTTAGCTTGCTTTTCTTCTTTCTGCTTTTGAGCTTGCCCGCGCTTTTCTGCAAGTGTACGAGCACCTTCTCCTGTGCGCTGGTTTTGCCTTAGTTCATTCATTACTGCAGAGGCTTTTTCTATCGTCCAGCCATTAGATTCCCATCCGAGAGATTCAGTTTTTGTTTGTCCATCTAGTTTATATGTAAGCGAAAAGTTTCTGTCTTTTCGTTTTTTGTAAATGCGTGTTGAGTGCTCGTAATATCGAAGCCCCTTGACGTTTTCAACTTTTATCCACTTTACCGTCATGTATTCTATTTCCTCTTTCTCCTCTAATATTATATGGCATTTTCAAGTGAAGAAAGCAACCCTTTTTACAACCTCTTTACAACTTTTTTAGAAGAAGCTATAGTATCTTGTTGTTATGTATGGTATTGCGCCCGCATATTTTTTATTGAATTTTGAGTATATTGAGTGCGCAATTGTAACTTATCGTACTGCGTCGCATTTCGATATAAGCTGACTCTTAATCAGCGGGTCGCAGGTTCGAATCCTGCGACGCCCACCATCTCAAATTTCAGCGAAAAATGAACATCCGATCTCCTCTCAAAAGCATCGATTTCAAAATTTTGTGGCGGCGTTGTGGCGTTTTTTCCATTAGCACCAAACAGCGCATATTTGTTTTTAGATAAATCTAAAATAATTACAGCAGATTCATCGATTTCGCTCGTAAAAACGCAGTCGACATTTTTTTTCCCGAAAGCCTGCTCGAATCCGAGTCTGATGCCGCCGATTCCGGCAAACAAATCAACAATTCTTATCATTATGCAACAACCCGCCAACACATCTCTTTTGGAGATATTCAG
>JAISZX010000073.1 GCA_031284365.1 Holosporaceae bacterium | reverse complement strand
ACGGACTCCGCGGGTCCTTTATGCTCGCAAAGGCCTCTTTCAGCATCATTTTCCTCTCCTGTAATTAAAAACTTCACTCCTTTATAACTCTTTTTATGCAAGAATTAAATGGCCCTGCTATGCACTCTTATGTCCATGAAAATAAGATTGTGCTGCCGCCGAGACGCCCTGATTATAACGGAGACGTCGAGCGCGGCAACCGCACTTTTCGGGAGGAATTTTATAATAAAAACAATCTGTTAGCTAATAATATTACGGAAATGCGAATGGAATTGGAGAAAGCGCTATCGAACCTAAACATTTTTCAGTTCCGCAAAAGAATTTCGAGAATCTGTACATTTTTTCGATTATACATGAAAAATCATCTCCAAATCCAAGATTGACTGAATTAATGACAATTTTAGAATATCGTCTAAATCCTACTTCTCAAGGTGATTTGGTATATACATTAGTGACACACAGAATTCTTCATTTTATTGTTAACAAATACTTGCTTTTTTGTTTTACTTCGCGATAAAATATATGCATTAATCTTAGTAGTCTTGTAATAACGGTATTGTTTTTTCATTATTGGTTTAATTATATAGGAGAAAAATGGAATTTAAGAAAATAATAGGTTCGACGGCTCTTACATTGATTCTTAGCATAACTGGTGGAGCAGTCCCTACTGAAAATGTCTGTGCTACAGATATGGTTCATCAAAGTGAAGACGGGAGTACTGTTCCTACAGAAAACTACAAACTTTCCATCATCAAAAAATTAGAAAAAAATGGCCGTTTGCATTTACAAAATAAATTTGAAATTTTGAACGGAAAATTATCAGTGCGTATGCCTAGAGGAGACAAAAAGAAAGCGCTTGATATTATTGCTATAATATGTGAAATGACATGGGTTACTAGTATTGTCTTCAATGATTATCAATTCACATCACTGCAGGGATTGTGTTCTCTTCAAAACCTGAAAAAGCTTTGTATGTGCGATGCTGATATTACATCGTTGAGTGGGTTGGAGGGATGTACGAATCTTGAAAACCTGCATCTATGTAACTGCGAATCATTGGTGAGTTTAGATGGAATACCAGAGAACCTGAAAGAAGAGCTGATCTTGTGTAATTGCAAACGCTTGGTGAGTTTAAATGGAGTGCCAGCGAGCCTAAAAAAGCTAAATATGTCCATTACTACAGTTACATCGTTGAGCGGGTTGAAAGGATGTACGAATCTGGAAGAGATACGTCTGAGTGCTGGAGTTGCATCGTTAAATGGATTGGAAGGATGTATGAATCTGGAAATTCTGGATATGACAGGATGCAGATCCTTAGTGAATTTAAATGGGGTACCAGCGAGCCTGAAAAAGCTAAGTATATCACATTCTAGTGTTGAATCGTTGAGCGGGTTGGAAGGATGTACGAATCTGGAGGTGCTGTGTCTGAGTGATTGCGCATCCTTGACGAATTTAGATAGGATGCCAACTAGTACGAGACTGCAAACATTGCATATGTACAGTATTTTCATAAAATCGTTGAATGGATTGGAAGGATGTACGAATCTGGAAGTGCTGTGTCTGATTAATTGCGCATCCTTGACGAGTTTAGATGGGATGCCAGCGAACATAACATCACTGAGCCTATCTGGTACCAACGTGCAATCGTTGAGCTGCTTGGAAGGATGTACGAATCTGGGAGTGTTGAATATGAAAGGGTGCGTATCCATGTCCAGCTTAGAGGGTATGCCAAATATCCCGAGCCTGAAAGTGCTGGATCTATCCATTAGCCAAGTGAAGTCGTTGAGTGTGTTAAAACACTTTAATGGTCTGAAAGTGCTTGATCTGTCCTGTAGCCACGTAAAATCGTTAAAAGTATTAAAATGCTGTACGAATCTGGAAGAGCTGAATCTGGATGGATGCGCATTATTGGAGAGTTTAGGTGGGATACAGGCAGTTAGTAAAAGCCTGAAATCTCTCAATCTGTCCAGAAGTTGCGTAAAATCGTTGAAAGCATTGAAACACAGATTTACGAATCTTGAAAATCTTAGTATGAGCTGGTGCCTTGAGCTGGAAAAAAGTAGTTTTGATAGTTTTATGCGTTTTATAACTATTAAAACTTTTCCGAAACTAAGAGGGGTTTATACTTCTGATCGTGGTACGTTCTGTTTTGACTGGTATAAGTCGTCACTTCAATAGGAGATCAGAACAAGATTTTAGAAAACGTTTTTTGAAACATAATGTTGCGATCAATTTTCAGTAAAATCGCAAACAAATGGAGCTGCATAAAGATATGCTGCTCCATATTTTTCCATGCATTATACATCAGTGACACACAAAATTCTTTATTTATCTATAAAAGCGAAATTTCCTGGATGCTGGCGTATCAGGACATAATTTTGAGACAAACCAGCGACTATCTGGCACCGGATGTTGCTGAATGGCTGACGAATTTTCTGCGGTCACATCGAAAAAAAACTTGAAAGATTCAATTTTTTGATTATATAGTTATACAGGATTGGGTACTAGGATTTAAAGTGAACAAGCTTTTGTATCTTTGTTATTTTGTTTTTATTCTGACGGTCATTTTGGCCTGACGGGCCATATTTTTATTTGTTTCACCAAGTTTTATATTTTGTTTTTTTCTCTCGGATCGCCGGTTAATTGACAGATCTGTGAGAGCAAAAAAGAGGCCGTTATATGATGAGAAAATGTTACATAAAATGTTATTAAGTAGGAATATTCAATGAATAAAATGATTTTTACATATGGATTTGCCTTGTTTGGCATGTTCTTCGGAGCCGGAAATCTTGTGTTTCCGCTAGCAATAGGTAGGAGTACCAGTGAACACTGGCTGCTAGGATTTTTTGGATTAATGATAACCGGTATCGTCCTGCCGTTTATAGGACTTTTTGCCCTAAAAGCCAACAAAGGAAATTATGTCGATTTCTTTGGCGGAGCCGGGAAAATGGCTAAGGCAGCGCTGCCTCTGCTAATTCTGTCGCTCATAGGATCTTTCGGAGCAATGCCAAGATGCATCACTCTTGTGTATGGAAGCGTCACAAATATAATTCCTGATCTTCCAGCTGTGATTTTCAACTTTATATTTTGTGCCGTGACATATTTCGTGTGTCTGAGCGAGCAGCGCATCACCAATCTGTTGGGAAAATATCTGGCTCCTGCCTTACTGGTTTTTTTAGCTATTCTTGTGATACTTGGAGTGATAAACGGCGATCATGCATCAGCGGGAGCTGGAATACTCGCAGGAACAGGAACACTTGATGGAGCTCAATCGTTTTCTCACGGCTTTAAAACGGGATATCAAACGATGGATCTGCTGGGCGCCATATTCTTCTCGGCGCTAATATTCTCGCAGGTGCAGCGTGCGTTACCGAAAGGCGTGTCGGATTCTGATACCGTAAAGTTCGCGATGAAAATCGGTACCATAGCCATGGTGCTGCTGGCAATAATGTATCTTGGAATGGTTTTTTTGGGTGCGAATTTTTCTGATTTAATCACGTCCGTGGAACCTGCATCCATAATCATGGTGATAGCTCAGCATCTCATGGGCGACTATGCGATGTGGTGCATGTCTCTGCTGGTGGCACTGGCCTGCTTCACAACTGTGGTGGCGCTCAATAACACTTACGCCCAGTATCTGTGTTCTCTGTTCAATTGCAAGGATAATTTTAAATTTGTCCTGCTGGGAACCACGGCTGTTGCGTTTTTTGTGTCGCTGTTTGGTTTTGGAGCGATCGCCGGCTTTCTGTCTAAGATATTAGATTGCTTATATCCGAGCATCGTAGTGCTAGCCATAGTTAGTATCTTTTCGAAAAACATGACGCTGAAAACAGCTCTGTTCTACGGAGTGCTTGCTGCCGTTCTGCTGTGCGGATTATAGATAATTAGAGATCGTTGTATGATGTGTCTTTTTCGCAATTGACTTGTGGTCGGATCAGCTGCAGTTTAGCACTGTGTTCCTCCTAGTTTTTGTAAAAAATACATCATCATACAGTCCAATTTTTAGGGAGCACCATACACCACAACAAAATAACTTACGGTCTCTGATGAGGCTACAACGTTGGAGGCGTGATTTTCACCAATCCAATTTGATTGCGTTGTCTCTTTAAAATTTCGATTTTGAAACCTGATAAAACATACGTCTGGCCGATATCTGGAATTTTCCGAACCTCATGCATAACATATCCTGCAATTGTAGCGGCTTCCTCTTCTGGCAGATTCCAATCAAATTCACGATTCAGGTCGCGAATAGGTGTCACTCCTTCTGCGATTACGGATCCGTCTGCCTGAAGCTTTACACCGTCTGTCATGATATCGTACTCATCAACAATTTCTCCGACAATTTCTTCCAGAATATCTTCAAGCGTAATGCATCCCTGGAGATCGCCGTACTCGTCCACCACAAGCGCAAAGTGCTCCCCCTTCTTACGAAAATCTTGCAGCTGATCCAGCAAATGCTTAGTATCTGGGATAAACCATGGCGCAGACATCAACTGGTTGATCCTTATCTTTTCCAAATTACCGTTTTGCAACTGCAATGCGTGGAAAAAAGTCTTTGTTTTTAGAACTCCTATTATATTTTCTGGATTATCCTTCCATAAAGGAACTCTTGAAAAATGGCAGTTAGTCAGTTCCTCTGCAATTTTTTCTATCGGCAACGAAGCGTTGATTGTTTTTAGATTTTTACGATGTATCATCGTGTGACTTACTGAAATTTCCTCCAAATCAAGAATGCTCTTTAGCATACTTTTCTTTTGGGTTTCCTCTTCATCCCCAACGGATGGATGCATTTCTATTGCTCCACGCAGCTCCTCGTCTGCCTGCTCTTGCAAATCTTGTTTGTCGACGTCTATCCCCATTACTTTTAAAGTACTTCGTGCACATTTCTCTAAAATTGCCGTGACAGGTCTTAAAATTGTAACAACACGAAAGAGAACCGGCCCTATAAAAAGGGCGAATGGAATCGTAAATTTTATCACCAGCATTTTGGGGAAGATTTCAGCATAGACAATTATCAAAACAGCAATAATTACTTGCAGGGCAGCAGCCTCTGCTGAAGTGAAATGTTTCACAGCGAACAACGTGCTGCAAATCGGAATTAAATACAATACCAACTGATTCAAAATCAATATCGTACTTATTGTGCTTGACAAATTTTCCTGCAAAGTGATGACTTTTTTCGCATTTCCATTTCCTTTTTTTGCGAGATGATATAAATAAGCGTGCGACGCGCTTGTTACTGCAGTTTCAGATCCTGAAATAAATCCAGCCAGAGCTATTGCAAGAAACATTCCTAAAAAGAAGAGAAAAAAGATCATAACTTCCACACAAAAAAACTAACAACTGATAAAGCGATCTCTATGAAACGCAAAGCAGGTCGAAATTTGTAGTCTATCATACGGTCTTTTATCTACTTACAACTAGGTGGTATGCTAGTATACTTTTTCGCTGAGGTAAAGATACACTTAGCAAAATGTGTAGATTCACTAACAGCGACACAAAATCGCGGAAATTTTCGCATTGCTTTAGGCTGGCCATGCGAATCTGCGAAATCAGACTTATTGAAGTGGCGAACCAAAAACTCAACTGGAGGCTGGGACCGGAATCGAACCGACGTACAAGGATTTGCAGTCCTCTGCATAACCACTCTGCCACCCAGCCTTGAGCAATACGCTTAATAAGTAATATGCTTATAATATA
This sequence comes from Holosporaceae bacterium, assembly GCA_031284365.1. Classification (GTDB taxonomy): domain Bacteria; phylum Pseudomonadota; class Alphaproteobacteria; order UBA3830; family UBA3830; genus JAIRMQ01. The sequence goes on along the minus strand of JAISZX010000073.1, from coordinate 17,139 downwards.
AATGAATAGCGGGGTCAAGTATTATCAGTAAATTTTCTTATCACCAGTCTGATCATTTTTTAATCTGAAATTTCAGAGACAGATATTCGTTGCTTTACTAGTTTATGTAATGCGCTGCGCACTTTTCGCATGCTACCATATTGTACAGAAAAAGTAAAAAATTAATGTTTGATAGATCCTCTAGGAAAAGGCCCTGTTCCTAAAAGGACATGCTGAGGCCTGAACTTTCAAGAAATTCAAGGACATGAAGATTGGCGAACGAGTCCAGATCGATCACATGACTGTTACAAAAAACTGATTCGTTTCTAAGCATTTTCAGTCCTGGGATCGAAGATCAAAGTTAATCAATGCGCGAATTTATTCGGACGCTACAGCAAAATCAGCTAAAAAATTTTGCATCCGCTTGGAACACTATAAATTTTTTTTTAGGTCTCCTGTACAAACTTATACCAACATTTTTCGCTCAGTTCTTTCTCACGTTTTTCCCCTAGGATATATAAAAAGTCCTCAGCTCGAGTTATAGCAACATAAAGAAGACGATAAAATTCAGCATCGTCGGATTCCTGTTGTTTTGCGCACAGTTCTTCTATTTTTTTGGGACGATGATCATTCGAGAAATCCCATAATAAAAGCCCTGTGTCTGTCTTTAACACTTTATCAGTTCCGTTTTTTATAAAATGAGCGTCAGCTAAAATTACGAATGGTGATTGCAAACCTTTTGAAGCATGAACAGTCATTAATCGCACAGCGTTTTTATCGGCGAAGGACTCACGTTTAACTTCATGATCAAATGATCTGAACCATTTCAAAAAACTCTGCAAAGATGCAGTATTTTCACGTTCATAATTCATTACTACGTTTAGAAATTCGTGCAACGTGTCAATGCATTGATCCCCGAGTCTGCTGATGAATTTTTTTCTAATTTCATCGGTTAGCGCATACATAAAGAAATCGTATGCAGACAGGTGCAGAGCCATATCTACGTAATTTTTCAGATTTTCATAATTTTCGCAAATATAATTCCATAAATATTCATCCTTACGGTTTACGCATATATTCATAAGATCATTTTCCGATATACCAACAATCGGAGATTTTAGCACGCGCGCGCACATTAAATCATCAAGTGGAAAAACCGCAAATTCAGCTAATGCAATCAAATCTTCTACTATTAATTCTTCGTTTAAGAGAATTTTATCAATTCCGCTAACAGGAATTTTTTCTTTTTTTAATTCGTTAATGATGTGCTGCATTGTTTTCACATTACGCCGTTGAAATAAAATTAGAAAATCTTCTTCTACTGCTGGTCGTTGTCTAGATTCAACCCAAATGCCATTATCGATCGTCCTTTTTATGAAATCTGCGATATATCGCGACATTTTTCTTCCTGCACTTTCATTTTCATCATCCTCAAAAAGATCGATTATCTTAACCACACCGGTATGAGGATTACGATTTGTTGAGTGCGAAATTCCAGGAAATTTTTCTGCAAAAATTTCATCAACAAAAGCAAGGATATTTCCTGTGGTTCTGTATGATTTATTCAACGGCACATCATAGAAATTTTGTCCGCACTTCCGAACATTTTCGGAGAAATAATCATGCATTTCACGAAACAACTTTACATCAGCTCCCTGAAATGAGTATATCGACTGCTTCTCGTCTCCAACTACAAAAATTGTTCGATTCGACTGATAATTAGAAAAAAAATCTTCAGTAATAATTTTTATAACTTCCCACTGTTTTGAACTAGTATCCTGAGCTTCATCAATTAAGATGTGGTCTATGCGGCTGTCGATTTTATACATTACCCAATCGATATTTTGCAGCAAATCTATGGCGCGCAGAATAATATCATTGAAATCTAAATAATGATTCAAAGCTTTTAATTCTTGAAATTTATCTATAATCTCGGACATAACTTCAAAAAATGCAACATTTACTTTTGCGGAAGTAACTCGTTTTTTTGCGTCCAAAAAATCAAAAGCTTTTTGCGCGATCGCGTACATCCTTTCAGAAAAACCATCGGTATCAATTTTTTTTGTGCACATTTTTTTTCTGATATCCCCATCTTTCGTGAGGAAGACAATTACAAAATTTGACGAAGGCTTTAGTGAATTTTTTCGCAAAATTTCCGCGTTCTTCACGTCGGTTACTTGGCCGCAGGATAAAACTTCGGCAAGGTCAGCAAAAATCTTTCTGTGATTATTTAGAAAAATTTCATCGAACAGCAAAAGATCGATCTCTTCGTTGGATAAATCGATCCAGCAAGGATTCACGTTGAAAAATGCAGAGTATACTTCTCTAAAATTTCCTGTCTTATCAATGAAATGAGAAATTTCCATGGCGTTATCTTTGATCAAATTAAAAATATCAAGCGTGTACTCTGCAACGATTTTTAAACTTGCATGACCGTTAATTAATGCGCAGCGAATTGATTCGTCAATAAATTGCTTCCATCGATAGTTATCGCATAACTTTATCCCCGGAAGCAAACCAGTTTCCAATGGAAATCTTTCCAGCAACCTAAAGCAAAAACTATGAATAGTTTGAATGGAAACCCATGAAATGCCGGCGCTTTTTTCATGCAAAGATCGAGCGATTACACTGGCAGATTCATCAACTCCAAGCAATTTTAAATGTACTTTTAATTCGTCGTCTGGCATGGTGCTCATTTTTCGTAATTCATTAGAAAGCCGAATAAGCATTTCTGAGGCCGCTGCCTTTGTATAGGTTAGACACAAAATTTTCGATGGAGAAACGCCATTTAGCAGAAGAAGCAGGATGCGATCTATCAGACTTTTGGTTTTACCAGTTCCTGCAGACGCTGAGATCCACAGTGATGAGACAGCAAGATTTTTATCAAACATTGCTCCACTCCTTCACTCTCGCAAGGTGCATATATGGCTTTTCATATGGAGAGTTGACATTCACATCATAACCTTCTCCACGAATATTGTATTTTTGAGCCAGATTTTTTAGGTTTTCAAGAGTCGTAGCTCTAAGTAGCGGAATTTCTTCTTTATTTTTAGTTATGTGTATAATCTTCCCTTCTCCATTTTGGTGTTTTAATTCCCAATAGCACAGATCTTTAACTTCTGTTTCCTTTAAACCGAACCCTCCATTTTGAGCAATAATTAACTCGATTGGTAACTGTATTTTTTCTCCTGCAAGAACATGAGAAACTGCTGGTGCTGCGCCGGTTTTATAATCTACAATTGTTATATTTCCGCACTCATCAACATCAATCCTATCTGCTTTGCAACTAACTTTTATGCTACGATCCTCTGATACTTTAATCAAACAATTTCCAAAAATTTCAGTATAGCATTTTGTTGCATCCATATTATTAGCTATAAAATCATAAATTTTATTCAGCCGAAAGAACCATAGGCCGAAATCAGCCGAGTTAATCCACATATTTTTTAATACTTTTGTAGCAATATGCATAAAAATGTCCCATGTTAATTGATCGTTTTTTACGAATTCCTCCAAAATGCTGTGCGTATAATTGCCACGAATATTTTTCAACTCGTTAATGTGCGTAAGTTCATGAAGTTTCAAAATCTTTTTAGCGTAGAAGGCGTATGGATTTCCAAGTAAAAGATCAATATCTGATACCCAAAAATGCTGCGGGCGAAGGCTGATTTCAGGACTTGGCGTTTCAAATATTATTGTTTCACATGGAGGTGTGTTTTTCATGTCTGCAAGAATTTCTTTTAGCCAAGTTGCTTCTATTATCTCAAGGTTTTCTGAGATTCTGTCGAAATATCGGTATCTTTGCTGTTGTATACCTCCAACCAAAGTTGACCTTGTAACCAAAACATTTTTCTTGTGCACCAATCTTGCAAAAACATTCTGCAAAAATTCATTCTTCATTTCTGCTGATTGCATTCCAAAATATTTTAGCATAGATTGCGCCATCCAAAAGTCATCTTTTTCAATTGATTTACTCCAAGATTCATCATTCACGCCGGCAACAATAATGCAATCAGCTTCCAAAAGCTGCGCTTCGATTGCTCCGAGAATTACGACATTATTCGTATATCCTTCGGCCGTTCTTATGGGTTGCGAGAGAACATGATTTTTGATGAAAACAGCAAATTCCTGCCGAGTGATTTTTACTGGCAAATCAGAATACGATACAATTTCGCGCAGCTCTGCAACACTTTCTGAATTTATTTCTGACGCAAATTTGCAACATATATCTAACCATTCGGAAAACGACCTTATTCCATCTGAATTCAGGGAAATTGCACGAAATCGCTCAATCATAGATAAAAATTGCGTGTCCATATTGTCCTTTGAATATAGAGTAAACGCTATAAAAAAATTGGATGGAACAGCCTGCAATTTGCGAAAAAACAACTCAATCTCTAGAGCAATTGCGCAAAATGTTGGATTCATTTTCAGAACACTGATAACAGAATAGCATTCGTAGCAACTTTCCATCATATCTAGAACTAAAGAAATCAAAATTCCATTAGATGTTTTGAAAAAAAGTGTTCCACGTGAATCATCGGCAATTATATTCCAATGTTTAAGCTCAGTTTTCACGATTTCTGTAAGATTTTGATCCAATGAAATCATTAATACGCTTTTTTGCTCCAGGATTGCCATCTTTATTGTGAGAGCAATTCCGAGACCTTCACTAAAAATCGAATTAAACTCCATAAAATTTATTGAATTTTTCTTGTAACAAAAATCTGCTGTTATTGCTATTCCATTTTCGTCGGCTCGTTTCAAAAGTTGTTTGGCGTAGTAATTAATTCCGCTAATGCCTACGGTTACAATGCACTTATTCACATGCAAAAAAGTATCCAACTTTTGGTAAACATGTTTTATGCTTTCCACAATTTCAGGAACTTTCATGATTGTTTCAATCATTTCTATCGTATGGATCCAATATTTGTGCAACTCAGCCGGAACTGTCGTCGATAGTTGCTTTATATTAATTTTATTGAGAATCAATTCATTTAATAAAGAACACAGACTAACTGCAAGCTCATACAACGTGCTGAATGGTATATTAGACTTTTCCTGCTTCAATAACGAAACAAGCGACAAAACTATTCTTTCATTTTCAAGTAAAAATAAATCAGATATAGCAACTGCATTCTGATGGCAGTATTTTTTTAGTTCTCTGCAGCTTCTCCTATTCGGAAGGATAACGACAGCTCCGCTCAAATTGCTGTTATCTATTATCTCAGCAACTTTCTCTAAAAAACAATCATTCGTAGAAACCTCGTATTTCATGTGAAAACCCGCTTTTGTACTGAATCGATAACTATAATTTTTCCGCGACTATCTACGATGCTTTCGTGTATTTCATATTTAAAAATGAACAATGATTTTGCATTACTAATTTCATCTTGCAACTTTTGCCCTTTTAAAAATACTCCAGTTTTTGCGAACTTACCTGTAATGGCAACAAGATCGGATAGCTCAGCAAACCCGCGAGCACACACGGTACCAAAATCTTTTGTTTGCAGATTCTCTATTCTGTCCGTGATTATATCAACGTCTGTGCCTGTTGCTCTGGCAACTTCAGATAAAAAAAGCATCTTTTTTCTGTCCGAATCCACGCATGTTACTGAAAATTTTCCAGAAATCGCCAAAACCATACCGGGAAAACCGCCACCAGATCCAACATCTAGTACTTTTTTCCCGGAAATATACGGAATTATTTGCAGACTATCAAGAATATGTCTGTTCCAGATATCACCCAATGTTTCACGTGAAACAAGATTAACTGCCTTCTGCCATTTTAAAAGAAGATTTTTATATATCTCTAGTTTTTCGTATGTTTCACGTGAAACACTGTCGTTAATCACTGATAGGACTCTATCCAATCGATTATACGAGCTTTCGATGCAGCTCCAACATTAACTGAAACCTTTTCTCCATTCTTAAAAATAGCCAACGTTGGGATACTCATAATATTATATCTGGAAGCAATATCCGGACTTTCATCGATATTAACCATCACTATTTCTACGTCTTTTTCTGAGTGAATTTCCTCTAAAAAAGGAGTAATAACACGACATGGACCACACCAATCGGCATAGTAATCTACCACGACGAATTCTTTTTCCAAAACATCCTTACTAAAACTTTTATCATTTGTTATTTTCATAAAAATACCCTCACTCACTAATCCGTTCTATAACAACGCCACAGTCCGCTAATTTTTTTTCTACGCAGCAATAGCCGCGATCTAGGTGATACACTCTGTCAACTGTGCTATAATCATCAGCCGCCAACGCTGCCAAAACCAGAGAAAACGACGCTCTTAAGTCAGTGGCCATCACAGGCGCGCCTCTTAATTGTTTTACTCCTTTTACATGAGCGTGAGCACCAGAAATTGATATACATGCCCCCATCCTCATTAACTCTGCTGCATGCATAAACCTATTTTCCCATATATTTTCCGAAATTAAGGATTCTCCATCTGCTAGGCACAGCAAAGCCATAGTCTGAGCTTGCAAATCCGTTGGAAAACCTGGATATGGTTCGGTACTAATATTTATCGGAGCAATTTCTCCACTTGATTCCACACGCAAACCATTTTCAATTTCTGAAAAACATAGTCCTATTTGTTTCATTTTTTCAATAAAAGACGATAAAAAATCCGCCAAATTTCCACCAATTAAGTCTACCCTTCCACCTGTGATTCCAGCAGCGATTGCGTAGGTTCCAGCCTCGACACGATCTGGCAAAATATTGTATTCAGCCTCTTTAAGACTCGTCACGCCATGAATAACAATTACGTCTGTTCCATGACCAGAGATCCTTGCTCCCCTTCTATTCAAACAGTTTGCAAGATCAACAATTTCTGGCTCTTGCGCAACATTTCGCAGCACAGTAACACCGTCAGCTATCGTCGCTGCCATCATGATATTTTCGGTTCCGGTAACAGTTACCAATGGAAAAGTAAAATCTGCCCCTTTTAATCCATCGCGAGCAGTTGCGTCAATGTATCCATCTTTTAGTTCGACTTTTGCCCCTAGTGCCTCCAATCCTCTCAGATGTAAATCAACTGGACGGACTCCGATTGCGCACCCTCCCGGAAGAGAAACCTTGCATTGTCCAAATCTTGCCAGAAGTGGTCCCAATGCCAAAATTGACGCTCTCATCTTTCTAACTGTGTCGTACGGCGCTGTGTATCTACATATTGAATCAGTTTCCAACGTAACTGTGTTAGAGTATATTGAATCCTGAGAAACGAGATAGGTTGCCCCCAGGCTTCCTAGCAGACTCAACATAGTATTTACGTCAAGCAAAGATGGAATATTTGATAATTTTAAGCTACTACCAGATAAAATAGACGATGCAAGCAAAGGCAAAGCCGAATTCTTTGCACCGGAAATTGGAACAACTCCATTTACCCTTTGACCTCCGCGTATACGAATCTTTTCCACTGAACCTTACCATACAAGCACGGTGGTCAATGTATCACAAATTCTAATTCTTTTTCAAGGAGATCAGCGAAAAAACTTACCACTCACCATAGATGTTTTTATGACTGGTTTGGTGGTAATATATTTCTGAAAGAAAGGTTGAAAAAGATTGGAAGTTGAATTAATAATCTTCTCAAGATAAAGGTTCGGGTGGATATTTTTTGAAAAATTTTTTTTATTTTTTGTGTAGATTTTTTAAGAGTCACAAATATGATTTAATTGTTTCTACTGGAGATGGATGTGTAACGAGCGCAGCGCTACGAGATCTAAAACTACAAAAAATGTCCTATCCCTTCGATTGGTTGGGTAATTGTAGTATTGGTTTTTGTGGGACTGTTGACTTTATTTGCAGCGGATGGGAAGGTTTTTTAAAAAAAGAAGATCTTGTTTTTGTATACGAATATCAGGATATTGCAGCTTATAAATCTGTGTCCACAAATGTTGTTTTTAATCACGATTTTAAAAAGGATATACCATTCGAAGAGCAATTTGCATCGGTTAAAGAAAAGTATAACAGAAGGGTAAAGAGATTGCTTGATAACATACGTGCATCCAAAAGGATTTTATTGGTTTATATTGAATGTTTGGGCGATTATTCTAACAGCATATCAATCGGATCGCTAAAGGATTCACTTCAAAAACTTAATGATACATTTCCTGGCACTAGTTTTTCTATAACCTACATTTGCAACAATGAAGATCGACTAAATAATGACAAATATGATTTTAAGAATAAGATATATTATAAGTATGTCTCTAAAAACATCGAATTGATAAAAATAAATAATTATCTGCGACATCATTGCTATTTGTGGAAAGGGAATTATCCGGTAATACTGAAGATATTATCTAAATGTCGATTAAGAGACTAGATATTTTTTTGAACTGCATTGGTTATATAACATACTATGATAAATACATTTATGATGTACATTCTCCTCATATTTCAATATAAAAATACAACAAAAAAATCATGAAGCAATTATGAATATGTATTGCAATACGCTCGCGTACGATATAGTATCCTGTCAGCTGCGGGCGTAGCTCAATGGTAGAGCATAAGCTTCCCAAGCTTGTGACGAGGGTTCGATTCCCTTCGCCCGCTCCATTGATGTCGGGATGTGATGCATAATAAAGAATATGAAAATAATAAAATTTGGTATTACGGCTTGAAAGGAATGCTTTTTCTTGCTACAATGCTCCTTGTTATTTTTTCCTTTGAAATGGGAGATCGACATTTCGCCGATCCGGATGAGGGGCGTTATGTCGAGATCCCGCGTGAAATGGTCGTGAGTGGCGATTTTGTAACGCCGAGACTTGACGGATTGAAATATTTCGAGAAGCCTCCGCTGTTTTATTGGATGCAAGCTGCTGCAATCAAAGCTTTCGGAATTAACGAAACTTCAATGAGGTTGTGGGTCGTAATTTTTGCCGTTCTCGGATGCCTCGGAGTGTTTTTTGTCGGATCGAGATGTTACTCTGCAGCCGTCGGGTTAACGTCATCTGCAATTCTCGCCACAAACATATTGTATTATGCGCATAGCCGATTAATTATCTTGGATTTGGTAACGACTGTTTTAATTAGCAGTGCGCTTTGGTGCTTTTTTCTTGCTTTCGTGCGTAAAAATTCTGAAAACTGCTCCCAAAAAACAATCATTCTAATGTACGTATTTGCTGCGCTTGCATGTCTTACAAAGGGACTGATCGGAGCAGTCCTTCCCGGAATGATCGCATTTACATGGATTGCATGCACAAAAAATTGGTTGAAAATCAAAGAGATAATATACATTCCAGGAATTCTCATATTTTTTGCAATATTTTTGCCGTGGCATATCGTTATGGCTATTCGTCACGATGATTTTCTGCATTTTTACTTCGTGGTGGAACATTTTTTGCGATATACATCGACGATTCATAATCGGTATCAGCCATGTTGGTTTTTTGTTCCAATTTTGCTGGTGGGGCTTCTGCCGTGGACTGGATTTTCGCTGGTTGCCATTGCAGAATCTTTCAAAAAATCGAAAAATACAGAATATGCGTTTTTTTTGAGTTGGATATTTGTGGTGTTAGGTTTTTTTTCACTTTCTAGTTCAAAATTAATTCCATACATATTACCAATACTTCCACCAATTGCGTTGATAACCGGAATTACACTAGTTGAATCACTGAATTCCGCAAATAAAAATTTCAAGATTAGTGCCTGGTGCAATGTTGCATTTTTGGGAATTGCTTTTGTAGCTTATTTTTTTGCAAGATCTGAGATAAGTGACGTTCTTCAGGACACTAACGCCGTTTTGTTGACGAATATTTTTGCTATCTTTTTGGTTATTGCAGCAGCGGTTCTTGTGTACGGCGCATACAGAGAAGGATCGCGAGTTGAAGTGATATTTTCGTATATCTTTATAGCAGCAAACATGATGTGGCTGATAAACAAAGCTTCGTTTTTTTACCAAGAAACAAAAAAGCCAACAACAAAGCCTCTTGCGGAAATAATCAATATGAATAGAAGATCTGACGATTTGGTGTTTTGCTACAAAAGATATTATCAGGATTTCCCAGTCTATTTAAATTCAACAGTTGGTGTGGTTGATTTTGTTGGGGAGCTGGAGTTCGGAGCGAAAGCTGATCCACAGAACAACAAACTAATAACGGAAGATGAATTTTGGAAATTGTGGGACACTACTAATAAAAGAATTTTTCTGCTACTGTCTCGGGAGCACTACCGTGAGGTTTTTGCAAAGAGAAAGTTTTCGCATAATATGTTAGACTTCAGTAAGTATTTTGTAGTGATAATGAACAGATGAACAATTTTTTCCTTATTTGTTTTCAAGTGATTATAAACACGATGGCACAGCTGCTCCTGAAGAAAGGTGTCGCTCTTGTTGATTTTAGTCAGCCGTTATGTAAGTTGTTTTGGATGGTTATATCGAACATTTACATTTTCGGAGGCGTTTTTATTTTTGTAATTTCTTTGTTGTTATGGCTTTATTTACTGTCTCAGTTTGATTTAAGCTTCCTATATCCTTTTGGTAGTTTGTCCTATGTGTTGGCAGCTATTGGTGGATGGTTTTTTTTCGCCGAGAGTATTTCATTGTACCGCGGTGGAGGTATTTTGTTGATATTAGTTGGAGTATTTTTGATTGCCAAGAGTTAGTAAAAATAAAAAAGAAGAGTCCGTAAAAATGGAATCCATAAAAAAAGTATCTGATAAGGGGGATGTTGCCATATCTGTTGTTATTCCTCTTTTCAACGAAGAGGAGAGCATAGATTTACTGAGTGAACGTTTGCTAAAAACGATGGATGCACTCAAGAAAAAGTACGAAGTAATTTTTGTAGACGATGGAAGTGGCGACAAAACGCCGCAGATGCTTCGGAATCTGTTTGAAAAACGCTCGGACGTTGTCCGAGTTATCACGTTTAATGGCAACTATGGTCAGTATGTTGCGATTTTGGCGGGATTTGAGCATGTTTGCGGAGATATTGTTGTAACATTGGATGCAGATCTTCAAAATCCACCAGAGGAAATTCCGAATCTACTCAAAAAAATTGATGAAGGCTATGATTTGGTCGGCGGGTACCGAGCAAAAAGGCAGGACAGTTTTTTCAGAACATATGCGTCGAAGATAGTAAATTCTATTCGTGCCGGCGTTACTGGTATCGAGATGAAAGATCATGGATGCATGCTTCGCGCGTACAAAAAATTTATCATAGACGAGGTAGTGAAGACCCGAGAAACATCTACTTTTATTACGGCGCTTGCACAAAAATTTGCCGGAAATCCAATCGATATTCCGGTGGCTCATGATGAGCGTGTTGCCGGTGGATCAAAGTATAATCTCTATAAATTGATTCGCATTACATTCGATCTTCTTACAGGATTCTCGTTAGTTCCGCTGCAGGTTTTTACGATCGTTGGAATGATTATTTCTTCCGCAAGCGGAATTTATTTTTTCGTTGAGTTGTTTAAAAAAGTAATCGGGCATCACCATGGATACGGATTACATTTTGCGTTTTTATTCTTACTGCTAAGCGTGCTTATTCTCGGAGTCGGATTGCTCGGAGAATACCTGGGAAGAGCGTACTTCGCTGTTTGCGAACATCCGCGTTTTGTAATTCGCGAGATATTAGAAAAGAAGGATTAGTCATGAATATATTGATTGTTGGGGCTGGCGGTTTCATCGGAAGTCACCTGTGCGAGAGAATCTTGGAAAAGTACGGGGATTGGAATATAACAGCTGTGGACATATCTTCGGAAAAAATCGACCATCTTCTGCACTCAAAAAATTTTTCTTTTTATAAAATTGATGTTTTACGCAACTATAACCAGTTGGAAGAGCACATAAAAAACTGCGATGTTGTATTTCCATTGGCTGCCATAGCTAATCCTTTGATTTATGTGCAGGATCCGCTAAGGGTATTTGAATTGGATTTCGAATCTAATTTGCGCATTGTTAAATCTTCTGTGAAATACGAAAAACGCATTATTTTTCCATCAACTTCGGAGGTTTACGGTATGTGCAGCGACAGCGAGTTCGAAGAAGATAGTTCAAATTGTGTAACAGGTCCAATTTGTAAGCAAAGATGGATATACTCTTGTTCCAAGCAAATGTTGGATCGCGTGATCTATGCCCACGGAATTCGTGACGGACTTCGCTACACTTTGTTTCGGCCGTTCAACTGGATTGGGCCTCGTCTGGACGATATTCGCAATGAAAATAACGGAAGCTCCCGTGTGGTAACTCAGTTTTTGAGCAATATACTGCATGGAAAAAATATTAGTCTTGTTGATGGAGGTTCTCAAATCCGGTGCTTTACATATATTTCAGATGGAATCGACGCACTTATAAAAATTATCGAAAATGATAACGCTGATAAACAAATATTTAATATTGGAAATCCACGCAATCAATGCAGTATTAAAGAACTAGCAAAAAAAATTCTTGATTTTGCGCAAAAGTACGATACTTTGAGAGAAAAAGTGCAAAAAATACAAATAGTTAACACAAATTCCGCCGAATATTATGGTAAGTCTTATCAGGATGTGCAAAGAAGAATATCATCTATCCGAAGAGCAGAAGATATTCTTGGCTGGAAGCCGATGGTTGATATGGACGAACTTTTAACAAGAACAATGGATTTTTATTTCATTTGACATCAAATCATTTGACATCAAAAGCTCAACACTGTGGAAAGAGTAATAGTCTTGTATCAGTTCTTATTAAAAAGAGGTAATTCATTTTTTGTTGTCATAACGGAAAAGGTCTTTTTATTTCCAATAGGAATGGCAGAATAATATTGTTGACTATTTTTTTTGAAATTGTTAGCATCCAATAGAGCTTGGAAGACTGATGAAACAGTTGTTTTTGTGCAAAATTAGGAGGTATTTATGTATCTGTCAGAGTTGTTTAAAAGGAAGAAGTGTTTGTTTTCGTGTGAAATATTTCCACCAAAAAAGGTTTCAGATTTAGATTCGGTTTACCAGACAGTTTCTGGTTTGCAGCGATTGCATCCGGATTTTATCAGTGTAACTTGCGGAGCTGGTGGCAGTGCTCCCGGAGATAATCTCACAGTAAAGGTTGCTAGCCATATTAAGGAAAAATATGGAATAGAACCGTTGGCTCATCTGACTTGTGTCAATACTTCCCGGAGTAATTTAGAGAAAACCATTGATCTTTTGAAAAAAAATCATATAGATAATCTGCTGGCGTTGCGCGGAGATCGTGTAAGCGATTACGGTGCGACTGATTTCGCATATGCAAGTGAACTTATATCTCTGATTAGGCAAAGGGGTGATTTTTACGTAGCTGCTGCCTGTTATCCGGAACGTCATCCTGAATCGAGAAACAAATCAGAAGACATTCTTCATTTGAAGGAAAAAGTGGAGGCTGGAGCTTCTCATTTAATATCGCAGTTGTTTTTTAATAATAATGATTTTTACACGTTTGTAGAGGACGTTCGTGCAATTGGAATTAATGTTCCGATCGAGGCTGGTATTATACCGGCGGTAGATAAGCGTCGAATTGAAAGAATTGTATCGCTTTGCAGCGCAACTTTGCCTACTAAACTTTTAAATATACTGAATCGCTTTGAAAATGATCAAGATGCGCTTTTTGAAGCTGGCATTGATTATGCTACTGAACAAATAATGGATTTGATTTCTTCTGGTGTTCAAGGTATACATTTGTATACTCTGAACAATCCTGCTGTGGCGGAAAAAATCGTTAAGAACATTGGAGGTTTGCTTATGGAAGTCAATGGGAAGTAGCAATAGTTATGTTTTTTACCGAAGCTTTTGACGAATTTGTAGAAAAAATACCTCGGGAGGAAATGATATGCAAGAACCTCTCTGTGAAGCCGGACGAGAAGTTTTATAGTGAAGTTGTTCGCTATCTTGGATATAAAAACAATGCAAAAGTTACACCGGAAATAGACTCTTTGATTCAAAAGGGAATTGCGGAGGTTTGTATTACTGCGGAACCTCGCGCTATGTGTCGTTGTTTTTCTGTACGAAATTCCTCTCTTCTAGAAGGGTTTGATGAAATGCCTTCTGAAAATTTTGAAAAAATCTGCAATTTACCGTTGCATCGGTATGAGTTGATTATTCTGATGGGGGCTACGCTAGGAGTAACCGTTGATCGTTTATTAAAGCGCACTCAGGTTCGCAACATGACTTACGCCTTAATATTGGACAGCTGTGCTACTGCTGCCATTGAGTCAGTATGCGATAATCTGCAGGATAGTCTGACTGCAATATACGCTGATCGGAGCATGTATATTACCAATCGCTATAGTCCAGGATATGGAAATTTGCCGCTTTCTTTTCAAACTAGATTGCTTTTTTTGCTAGACGCGGAGCGAAAAATTGGCCTTAACGTTACCAAAGATTTTTTACTTACTCCAACTAAGTCTGTTACTGCGATAATTGGTGTAAGCCCGTTTCAGCAAAAAAATGAACGAATTCCGTGTAGCGCGTGCAAAATGTGTAATGTGTGTAATTTTCGACGAATGGAGGCCTTATGATGAATAGTTTGCTTGAAGAATTTACTCTGTTGGACGGAGGCATGGGTACTATGCTGCAAAAATCTGGCGCTCCCATGGGAATTTGTCCTGAAATGTTAAATATAGAGCATCCTGAAATAATCGAAAATGTTCACAGGCAGTACATCGAAGCTGGATCCCAGATAATTTACGCAAACACTTTTGGCGCAAACAGATATAAATTGTCTGATATAGAATTTTCTCCAACAGAAATTATAGAGGCTGCAATAAAAATTGCTCGACGTGCAGCTGGAAAAGATAATGTTAAGGTCGCACTTGATATAGGTCCAATTGGAAAGCTTTTACAACCAAACGGATGCCTCACTTTTGAAGAAGCGTACGATCTTTTTAAGGAAGAAGTTATAGCTGGCCAGAGGGCGGGCGCCGATTTAATTGTGATCGAGACTGTAGCTGATTTATTAGAAGCCAAAGCTGCTGTTCTTGCATCAAAAGAAAATTCGGATTTACCAATCTTTGTCACTATGACCTATGAAGAAAATGGTCGCACGTTTGTTGGATGCAGTCCAGCTTCAATGGCTGTCACGCTTGAAGGACTTGGTGTAGCTGCTGTTGGCATGAACTGTTCGCTTGGACCAAGCGGCTTGCTTCCTATGATGGAAACAATCAGATCTCATACGAATCTGCCTCTTATTATGAAAGCGAATGCCGGTCTTCCTAATTTAACCAACAATCAGTACGATTTATCGGCAGCCGAATATGCTAAGCAGCTGATTCCAATAGTGGATCTTGGCGTGACGATATTTGGTGGCTGTTGTGGCACTACTCCCGAATACATAAAAGAAATTGCCGCATTGTTGAAATCAAGAAAACCAACTCCGCGTGAAAAATTGTCTTTTTCTGCCCTCTGTTCTGCTGGAAATACGATTATAATCAACAGACCGACTATGATTGGCGAACGGATAAACCCTACTGGTAAAAAAGAGTTAAAACAAGCTCTTCTGAATCATAATATGGACTACATTATGAATCAGGGGATTGCGCAAGTAGAGGCTGGAGCAAAGATACTTGATGTAAATGTTGGACTTCCAGGCATTGATGAAGAGGCTATGATGCGCACTGTGGTGAGTCATTTGCAATCTGTTGTTGACGTGCCGTTGCAGATCGATTCGACGAATGCAAGCGCATTGGAGGCAGGTCTCCGCATTGTTAACGGCAAGCCGCTTGTAAATTCAGTAAATGGTAAGGAAGAATTTTTGTGCTCAGTGTTGCCGCTTGCAAAAAAATACGGTGCGGCAGTATTAGGACTATGTCTGGATGAAGATGGTATTCCAGACAAAGCGGAAGATCGAGTTAATATTGCCAGAAAAATTCTCAAAAGAGCGCTTGATGTTGGCATAAAACACGAAGACGTATATATTGACTGTCTGGTTTTGGCTGCTTCGGTGCAGCAGGCTGAGGTTGTGGAAACACTTAGAGCAATACGCATGGTAAAGGAAGAACTGAATCTCAAAACGGTCCTTGGTGTGTCCAATATTTCGTTTGGTCTTCCAAATCGCGAGCTTCTGAATCGAACATTTTTAACGCTAGCATTTGGGGCTGGGTTGGATCTTCCGATATTGAATCCAAATATTGCGGCCATGAGAGACACTGTGGCGGCGTTCGATGTGCTATTAAACCACGATAAGAATTCTACTTTTTATGTTTCGAGATACAACGAGTCTGAGTCTAGATCTGAAAATGCTCCGCAGGCCAAGCCGTCTCACGATGTTTTTTACGCCATAGGGCATGGTCTTGCAGAGGAAGCCGCTTTGTGTGCTAAAGAGCTTCTCTTGGAGCATGATCCTTTGGACATTATAAATGAAAAACTCATTCCAGCGTTGGACGAGGTTGGAAAATCTTTTGAGAAGGGGGCTATTTATCTTCCGCAACTCTTGCAAGCAGCCGCTAGTGCTCAGAGCGCGTTTGCTGTCGTTCAAGAATCTGTAGCCAAATCTGGCAAGCAACAATTGACAAAGGGGAAGATAATTTTAGCTACTGTTAAGGGAGATATCCATGATATCGGAAAAAATATAGTTAAAGTAATTTTGGAAAATTATGGATATACCATATATGATTTGGGGCGCGACGTGCATCCAGAAAGTGTATTGGAAGCAGCCATAAAGTATGATGTTCGGTTAATCGGATTGTCTGCACTTATGACAACAACTCTCACTGGTATGGAAGATACTATTCGCTTGGTGCGGGAAAATAAAAAAGACTGCGTATTCTTTGTGGGGGGTGCAGTTTTAACAGCTGATTATGCGGAAAAAATTGGAGCAGATTACTACGCTCGCGACGCTAAGCAATCTGTTGATATAGCGAAAAAAGTGTTGGGCTAAGTTTCCTTAGTTAAATTATTGTAGTTTTCAAAAATTTGGCATATTTATTTTAATATTATTAGCCACTAATTAACTTCTTTGTTTTACCTTGGTAAGGTAAATTCAAAAGGAGTAAAAGCATGTTTAAAAAAATCATTTTAACAGGTTTTGTTTATGGTTTGGTTGTGCTCAATTCTATGGCAGCCATAGAGGGTAGTGACATTATATTCACAAGCGAAATTATGGAAAAAGACAATAAGATGCCGACGACATTCGCCAACGCATTGGCGATGCTTAGGTCCGAATGGCTTATAAAATTAAGG
>JAISZX010000025.1 GCA_031284365.1 Holosporaceae bacterium | reverse complement strand
GCAGGAACTTTTTTCGAAACTTTTGTAATAAGCGAAATTCTGAAATCCTATTATCACAACGGTGAAAATGCGTCTTTTTACTTTTTTCGCGATGAAAAAGGAAACGAAATTGATTTGCTCATCCAAAAAGATGGGCAATATTATCCGATCGAGATCAAAAAACACGCTACTCCGAATTTTAAAGATATTTCCGCATTTAAAATCTTCTCAAAAATTGAATCCACAGGATACGGTTGCGAAATTTGCCTAACTCCAGAAATACAACATCTTTCGCCAAACGTGAACGCAATATCTGTATGGGATATGTAATAATAGCCATAGCGGCTCACAGTTTCGCCGATACATCAGACCAACCACAAAATTCTCCGCAACATGGGAACGACGCTTTGGAGCGATGTCCGGGATCGTCTCTAAATCAGTCTTTACAGCGGAGGTGCGAAAAATCTCCGTGCCCCATTGTTTGGAGAAAAATCGGAGAATTTTTCAGGTTTGGACGTTTTGGGGAATGAAGATATAGCCTTCCTTTGGCAATTTATGTTAGCGCGATGCCAGACAAAGCCTCTGATGCAGCGCGTCTTGTGAGTAATTGCCCATATGGAACAAATATGTCTTCTCTCTAATCATTGCCAAATGGTGGTGGACAAAACGTCGCGCAAAGCAATGCATTCTCATCCATTGAAGTCAATAATATTTTGCATATACGGCAATCTGCGTCTCCTTGCCTATTCTATTGAGACATTCACCTAGGCGATTGTCAATAGTAGAAACCGTGACATTGCATGATCAATGAATTGGTAATTGCCAAAAAACGAAACACGAACATATTTTAATATCGCTATTGCGATGGTTTATATTTTTATGTATATATTACATATTATGAAAGGAATATCGAAAAATATAAACCAGCTTCTATTAAACGTACCTCGCGGAAGTGTCATAACAGGCTCATGGTTGAGTTCCAATGGCATTAATTATAGATTGCAGCATCATTATTCCAGAGCCAGTGGTTTGCTGAAAAGAATCGGAGTTGGAGCGTATATTCTGAACAGCACCGCGAATAATGTAGAGATTGAAGGAGCTCTTTATGCTTTGCAATCGCAGTTGCATCTGAATCTTAACATAGGCGCGCTGAGTGCATTGAATATTCACAATACAAGGCATTTTATACCATTTTCTGACACAAAATTGCAGATATTCACCCATAATAAGTTGCACATTCCTCTATGGTTTATAAAAAAATTAAGCAAGCAATATGAGCTGTATAAAACACATTTTTTATCTGATAATACAGGAATACAACCAATCAATTACCGTGGATTCGAGTTGTTTGTATCTTCTCCTGAACGAGCCATAATAGAGTCAATATTTTTATGCCCTAATGAAATCAGTCTTAGAGAAATTGTCCAAATAATGGAAACAATGACTAATTTACGTCCCAATCTTCTTCAAGAGTTGCTGATAAAATGCTCTTCCATAAAAGTGAAGAGAATCTTTTTGTATCTGGCTGAAAAGCAAAAACATGATTGGTATGATTTCATCGATCTGAAAAACATAAAGTTAGGTTCGGGAAAACGCGTCGTAAATCCTGGCGGGAAGTTAGACAAAAAATATTTAATAGTCATAGATAATTTGAGCGAGATTTAGTTGTGAAAAAGTATCATGAACAAGTGCAACTTTTGGTATCCGTATTACCGCATATTGCGAAGGAAGATTGCTTTGCTCTAAAAGGCGGCACTGCTGTCAATTTGTTTATACGTGACATGCCCAGATTATCAGTCGATATCGATAGAAATAGAGTTTTCGAATTCAATCAACCATGCCACAAATCTACAATGGCAAGTTCTTACTATTTTTCGTGAGACATTGTATAGCGAGTAGAACGGCCACCGCCGTCTTTTTCTAAAATACCCTTGGCAATCAAATCCTGAATATCTCTGTTGGCGGTGTCATGCGAACATTTACAGATGGTTGCCCACTTTTTTGTCGTAAGATTTCCTTGAAATTCGTCCAATAATTTGTTGAGAATTTTCGCTTGCCGCTCGCTAAGTCCCGCATTTTTATATTGCTCCCAAAATTTAGCATTAAACAAAATTTTTTGCATCAACTGATCAGAGTTTTGTATCGACTGCAGCAGATTCTCCAAAAACCATATCAACCAGTTTGTGACGTCGAGCGACGATTTTCCCATTTGCTCCAAAATCTTATAATAGGAATTGCGGTTTTTCTTTATTTGCGAAGACATTGAATAAAATCTTAAAGATGAATTTTCACTGCGAGCAAGTAATAAATCTGACAATGCTCTGGCAATACGTCCATTGCCATCTTCAAACGGATGGAGAATAACGAACCACAGATGAACAATTCCAGCCTTTAAAATATTATCCAAATTGTCAGTGTTTATAAAGGTTATCAAAGTCTGCATTTCAGTCGACAATTTTTCTGCTGCCGGAGCTTGATAATGTACTTTTTCTCGACCGACAGGACCAGAAACCACCTGCATCGGACCTTTTTTATCATTTCGATATTCTCCGGTGATTATTCTGTAAAAACCACTAAATCCGCTTGGAAACAAGGCTGCTTGCCACGACTTTAATCGATCTTCTGTCATTTCTGCGTCGTAATGTTGAGTTGCGTCCAACATCATTTCCACAATACCCTCCACATCATGGTCTGCGTAAACCAAATTTTCGATATCGATGCCAAGTCTGCGCGCTATTGATGACCGTACCTGCTGCAAATCTAGACTTTGTCCCTCAATTTCGCCGGATTTCGTAACATCTTCCGTTAAAACCTGAAGCAACGCCTGCTTTTGCAGCTGGAATCCTAAGCCGGACATTTTCCCGAGCAAGAAGCCCTGTCGCAGCTTTACTT
>JAISZX010000044.1 GCA_031284365.1 Holosporaceae bacterium | reverse complement strand
GCCTAGGATCACCCAAAATTATCTTGAACATTATATCGCCGGTCGCTGCAGCTCTGATGTCCATGTTCATTTTTTATCTCATATAATTATAAAAGTGAATATAGTATAGCGTGTCTTTTACGAGAAATCAAACACTTAACTAACGCAGAAATGAACAGAGTTCTCACACAACAATAACTAAAGAGAAACTGATAATTTTTCTCCACCTAAAATATGTACATGAAAATGTTCAACCTCTTGCCCGGAATCGGAACCAATATTGCTAAGAATGCGATATCCCGTTTGCGAAACTCCGAGAATGTCAGCAACCTTGGCTACAGTATCAAAAAAATCTTTAACTTCCTGTGGAGAAGCTTGGGATACAAAATCTGAAAAATTTGTGTATAGTCCCCTTGTAATTACCAATGCGTGAATTTTTTTCCGTGGATTTATATCGTAAAATGCTAGCGCACAATCATTCTCATATATAACTTTTGCAGAAAGTTCGGAATTTAGAATTTTATAAAACACATTATCTTTATTGTACATAATATCACCATTTACCTACCATCATGTAGTGTATACAACGTTTTTATAAAAAAAATCAAATACTCTCTTTTTTGTTTTTAACTACGGCTTTATTATGTCCATTACAAACTTGTTAACAAAACCTAAACAGAAAGGTGAAATTATGAATATTTTTGTCACTGGAACAGGTACTGATGTTGGAAAAACTGTTGTTTCCGCGTTGCTCTGCAGACATACGAACGCTAGCTACTGGAAACCCATTCAAACTGGAAATGATTCTGACAGCGATATTATTGCGAAATTTTCTCCCCACACAAAGATAATACCAGAAGCATACAAGTTGAATGCTCCGCTGTCACCCTATGATGCCGCAAGATTGGAAAACATTGAAATTGATATAAATTCATTTGCCGTAAATCTGCAAAATACGGTTATCGAAGGAGCTGGTGGAGCACTAGTTCCAATTGCAAAAAATTTTTTCATGGCGGATCTCATAAAAATGTGCAACGCAAAAGCGCTGATAGTTGTGAAATCGAAGTTGGGCATGGTTAATCATCTGCTCATGACAATTGAGGTTTTGAGAGCTCGAAAAATCGATATTATTGGCATAGTCATAAATGGAGAAATTGAAAATAATCTGGAATGCACGATCAAAGAGTTTTCTAAACTGAAAATACTTTTCGTTATTCCACAAAAAAACAACCTGGATGATACATTGCGGAGTATGGTATTACCATCTGAAATTTCGGAGACATTTGAATGATTTGGAGACCTTTTACCCAGGAAAAAACAGCAGCTCATCCGATAAAAATAGTCAAAGGAGATGGAGCATATTTGATTTCCGAAAACGGTGATAGATATTTTGATATGATATCCAGTTGGTTCGTAAACATGCATGGACACGCTAATCCGGAAATTGCAGAAGCGGTGAGTCAGCAGGCAAAAACGCTGGAACACGTAATTTTTACGAAATTTTCCCATAACCCTGCTGAGAAATTAGTCGATGGTCTAAAGCAGATCTTTCCAAAAAAACTAAATCGGTACTTTTTCTCGGATAACGGATCTACGGCTGTGGAAGTTGCACTTAAAATGTCCTACCAATATTTCAAAAATATTGGCATTGAAAATAGGAATATTTTTCTTTCTCTGGAAGGTGGATATTATGGAGATACTTTCGGAGCCATGAGTGTTGCCGGCGCAGATTCAAAATATCATGCGACTTTTTCCGAATTATTTTTTAAAACCGTCATGATCGATGTTCCAGAATATTACGACAATGCGGAATTGATTGAAGAAAAAGAAAACGAAATAATCTGCAGATTGGAAAAAACTCTACAGAAAATCGGGAATAGAGTTTGCGCACTTATACTGGAGCCTTTGCTGCAGGGATCCTTCGGCATGAGGCTTTATCGACCTGAATTTCTTGAAAAATTAGTCAATAAAGTTAGAGAATACGACATTCTCGTAATCTTTGATGAAGTTATGACAGGATTCTACCGTACCGGAACAATGTTCGCCATGAATCAGACAAATGTACTGCCGGATTTAGTTTGTCTCTCCAAGGGGCTCACCGGAGGTTTTTTGCCGCTGGCGCTGACGATTGTCACCGAAAAAATTTACGATGCGTTTTTATCAGATGATCACAGGAAAACATTTCTTCACGGACACTCTTACACTGCAAATCCGATTGCCTGCGCAGCAGCGTGCAAATCCCTTGAAATTCTCCTGAGAAAAGAGACGATCGCGGCAATCAAAGAAATTGCCGAATTTCACAGAAATCACACCATTCCAAATGCAATAAAAAGAAGAAGCATTGGCACTGTAACCGCATTTGATGCAGAATCCGAAGATAAGGCTAATTTTGTGATAAATAAAGCCTGGGAAAGCGGGATTTTTCTGCGTCCGCTGGGAAAAACGCTCTACCTATTTCCGCCATATTGTGTAAATGCCGATGATTTGGCAAGAACGTACGATATAATCAACAAATATTTATAAAAAATACAGAGAGCCCATATGAATTTAAAAAAAAGCGTTGCCATTGTGAGTTTTGGTACTTTGTTGGAATGGGCGGAATTTACGTTCTTCGCCTACATGGCAGATTATTTGTCACGTTTATTTTTTTCCTCCGATGACGTAACTTTCACCAGATTGAAAATCTACGGAGTGTTCGCTGCCAGCTATATTATGCGTCCGGTCGGAGCAATTGTTTTCGGGCACATTGGAGACAAATACGGACGCAGAATTCCGATGATAGCATCACTTTTGCTGATGGCTTTTGCAACCTGCGGAATAGGAATATTGCCGACCTACGATTCAATAGGCAGCGTTTCCTCACTTCTTTTGATTATTCTCAGAATGATTCAGGGAATCGCAGTTGGCGGAGAATTTAATGGTGCAACTGTACTTCTTACGGAATATGACAAGAAATCCCCTTTTTTAGCCGGTTCCTGGACATCGTTTGCGGCTTCGGCCGGCATGGCTCTTGGCAGTTTGGCAGCCACGGTCGTATCCTACTTTAACAATGACTTTTTGTGGAGAATTCCGTTTCTGCTGAGCGCAGTCATCGCCGTAGCTGCAATATATCTACGCAAAGACATGGAAGAAACTGACGATTTTCGTACAGCAAAAGAAAATAATGAATTGTTCGATGTTCCAATAGCAGCAGCTTGGAAACACAACAAAGCCGGGTTGGTCTGTACCGCAGCTTTTTCAATATTTGTTTCTGTTTTTGTTTATACCGGAAACATATACTACAGGACAATGGCTGTTAGCATTGGTGGTTTGCCGGTGGAACAGGCAGCCACTGCAATTACCATCGGAATTATGCTGGATACAATATTAATTCCTGTGTTTGCGTGTTTGGCAGACAAATTCGATGGCTATAAACTGTGCTTTATCGGATTATTTTTGGCACTGATCTTTAGCCCATTGATAATGTCCATGGCCATCAGAGGTAATTTTGCCTATGCAATATTGGGGCAATTGATTTATGGCGTTTTGGATGCTCTCGTATCTGCAACAGCGTTCACGATTCTGCTGAGGCAATTCAAAACAGGCGCAAAATACAGTGGAAGTAGTCTAGCCTGGTCTGTGAGCACAGCAATATTTGGTGGAACTGCATTGATGACAAACGAATTCTTGGTTGGACGTTTAAATTTACTCAACGGTCCGGGGATATACATGTCACTAAGCGCACTCGTGTGTTTGGTCGCTGTAGGGTACGTTTGCTTGACATCCTCACAGTCCTAAATGACGAGGATTTCCGGTTATTGAGCCGGATGGTTCCTGCTTCTAGTATGTTCCGACGTCGATCTCTCCACAGGCTTTAACGGCATGGCTTTGCGACAATATCCAAAATTATCAACAAACATGACAACATCGCTTTTTTCTTCTTGGTCAGTGATTTGTAAATTTTTTTACAAAATATCAACTTTTGATTGCCATTATGATTGTGTGAGCAATATTTTGGAGGAAATTATGATTAATAAAATTAAGTCTTTGATTTTTCTGTGTTTGCTGATGTTGTGTTTTAGCGTAAACTTGCTAGCATTAAATTAACCACATCCTAATCCTGCTAACGTAGCCAATATAACAATTACTGCAGGTGTATATATAGAAAAACCCAGATGAACCCGGCAGACCTTTAGTTGTAGCACCTGCGGCGGTAGCAGCAACATTACCTGATAAAGTTTACAAGGAATGTCTTAACTCCGGGGTTGTTGGCAGCCATTAGAGGATACCATACAGATGTATTGAATCCGGAGCTTCAAAAAGAATGCGAATTGGAATGCGATAAAAAATAGATTAATAGTTAGACCTTTCTTAAACTATTGAAAGTCTCACCTATTTTCTTCTCGTTTTTAAGTCAATTCTAAATGGAAATGACATTCAGGCAGGAGTCGTATGATTGCCCGGAATCCAGCTCTTCCTTCGTCATTCTGGATTGATGATAAAACGCTCGATTCACAAGGTTTCCATCGCGCTCGCACCGGATTTCGATATCGATGATTGCCTTATCGTCAAACTCAGCTTCGACATCCAGCGTGGTGGATTTTCCGTTTTTTCTTTGTTTTTTGTGCTGCAGATTGAGCAGAGTGATTTTCTTAATGTGCGGCTTTCCCTTCAAAATCGAGTTCAGCAGACACACGAGCACCTTCTTGTGATTTTCCGCGCCAAACAGATTCGCAAAAACGAAATCCGAACTTGGATTCAACAACCCAACCATCATACAGCCTGACAATACATATTGTAATATATTATGCCTTCTTGTAAAAATCAAGCAAATTATTGTGCGTAGCACTGAACTTTTTCCTAGAGGAGCAGTCTGACACTAAATGTCTTTGACGCCGAAAATCGTAGATTTTTTGATGCAAAAAAAGAAGCACGAACCAATTTTCTTTGGCTATCGCACTTTTAGTGGTATGTAAAAGAGTATGATTAATATTTGGAAATTAATTATAATAATTATTTGGTTATGTATCCTATTTTTATTGCTTTTTCCAGAATCTCTTTCGTTTTTTCTTTGTCTATAATATCAAGGTTAAGGACGCGCGCGTCATTTGTACAATAAAAATCCGTCTGCACCGGAAATCAAGCTCTCGCATTAAGCTTCTTCCCCGAGTGGTCACTAACAGACTCGACTTTTAAAAAATATTTCTCTATGGTAATTACCTTCTGTTAGAATCGCACATTAAGTGTATTATGTCAAGCTTTTTTTTTAAAAAAATTAATGCTTGCAGCAGGGCTTTTCTCCAGGAAAAATCCTTGAACTAGATAGGCCGAGTAAAACCAAAACATTGCATTTTTACAAAAAAGATGCAAAATGGGCATACTATTAGTTGGAGGTAGAAAATGAAATGCGTAGTTGGAATGTCCGGAGGAGTCGATAGTTCTACGTCTTCTGCTTTAATGAAGGAGCGAGGATTCGAAGTTATTGGATGCACATTCAAGATGTTTGAATCGGAAAAGTCGCGAGCGGCAATTGACAATGCGCGCAAGGTGGCTGATTTTTTAAAAATCGAACACGAAGTTGTTGATTGTGTTCATGATTTCAAAAAGTACGTTATGGATTATTTTATTGAATCCTACGAAAACGGAGTTACTCCAAATCCCTGTGTTATGTGTAATAAGTTTATTAAGTTTAAATACATAGATGATTTTCGCAGAAAACATGGAGCAGATATTCTTGTAACTGGACATTATGTTCAGCTGCGTAAAAAAGGGGATCGAGTAGAGTTATTTCAGGCTGAAGAGCTGAGAAAAGATCAGAGTTATTTTCTCTATGGGGTTGATCGAGAAATTCTGAAAGTTGCAGAATTTCCGCTGGGAGGCCATCCAAAAAGTAGAACACGAGAGCTGGCGCGGCAGTTTGGGATTCATGTTGCAGATCAATCCGAAAGTCAGGACATTTGTTTTCTGATGAACAATGATTATGTATCTTTCATAAAAGAACGCTCGGATAAATCCTATGCCAATGGAAATATTGTCGATACTTCTGGAAATGTTGTCGGAAAGCACTCGGGAACCATCAACTACACCATAGGTCAGCGCAAAGGACTCGGACTTTCCGGCGGGCCATTTTTTGTGTGCGGTATAGATTCGACAAATAACAGAGTTGTGGTATCAGATAAAGATGCGGTAAAGGTAGATACGTTGTTCCTGAAGAACGTAAAATTTATAAATGAAGAATATATCGGTGAGTGTGAAGTAAAAATTAGATCCATAAATCAAAAAAATGCAGCCGAGATTATGAAAACTTCGGATGGATACTGCGTGAAGTTACGTAAACCTGAGTACGGAGTTGCTCCTGGTCAGCACTGCGTATTTTACGATGGTAACGTGCTGTTGGGTGGAGGAGTGTTGATAAAATCAATCTCTGAATCCTAACACGAAAAATATATGAAAAAAACTTGTGGAATTGAAGAAAAAACATTATTTGATAGTATAAGCATATTAAAGGAGACATAGAATGCCAGAAATAATTCTTATGGGGAACGTTGGACGCATTGAAGCTCGGTATCACCACAGCAGAAGTCCAAATGCTCCTTTGGTTATAGTGTTACACCCAAATCCTTTGCACGGTGGAACAATGAATAGTCGTGTTACGGTTGCATTGTATAATGCATTTGTGGAAAACGGATTTTCTGCCATAAGATTCAATTTTAGGGGCGTTGGAAAATCAGAGGGCGTACACGACAAAGGTGAAGGTGAACTAACGGATACAGCTGCTGTTCTCGATTGGATTCAGTCTGTAAACCATGGAGAGCATCCACTATGGGTCGCTGGTTTTTCTTTTGGGGCACTAATTGGTATGCAACTGCTCATGAGACGTCCGGAAATAGCAGGCTTCGTATCGGTTTGTCCTCCGGCGAATTTGTATGATTTTTCGTTTTTGGCTCCATGTCCTGTTTCAGGCATGATGATTAATGGGGAAAATGACGTTGTTTGTCCGTTGGATAATGTAAACAAGTTGGTCGAGAAATTGAACAAACAAAAAGGCATAGCGATAGACTATCGAACTATTCCTGGATGCGATCATTCTTTCAATGGCCACTTGGACACAATAAAAGATTACATTACCGAATATCTTGGTGTAAGATCCGTCGGCAGTGTTGTAAATATGTAGGATATAGCATTTACAGAGGGTAATATGAAATACAAATCTTCTTTTTTGAACGAAGCTGAAGCGCGTGGGTTCTTTTATCAGTCGACTGATCTCGAGACAATGGATGAGTTTCTGACCCAAAAGGGAAGATTTGGATATCTTGGAATTGATGTCACAGCAAAAAGTTTGCATGTTGGACATTTGATTCCGATTTTTTTGCTGCGGCTGTTTCAGAAACATGGTCATAGACCGATAGTGCTGGCTGGATGTGGTACAACTAAAATCGGGGATCCATCTTTTAAAAATACGACGCGTCCGATGTTAACTGATGAAGAAATCGCAAGTAATATGGAAGGAGTGAAATCCTGCCTATTTCCATTTTTACGATTTGGAGACGGAAACTCTGATGCAATTATGGTGAACAATGGCGACTGGTTGGATGAATTGACATACATCCCGTTTCTGCGGGACATTGGAAAATATTTTTCCATCAATCGAATGATTGGTTTCGAATCCGTAAAAGCGAAATTAACGGCTAATGATTCGCTAAGTTTTCTAGAATTCAACTACATGATACTGCAGGCCTACGACTTTTACAAACTATATGTCGATAAAGGATGCTGCATACAGTTTGGAGGACAGGATCAGTGGGGCAACATAGTTTGCGGCGTTGAGTTGATCAAAAAGAAACTTGGAAAAGAGGTTTTTGGTTTTACAAATCCACTTCTCACGACCAGCAGTGGTCAAAAAATGGGGAAGACGGCAAAAGGTGCAGTTTGGTTGTCCAGTGATTTTCTATCGCCCTATGATTTTTGGCAATACTGGAGAAACGTCGATGATGCCGATGTGGTTAAGCTGATGTACCTGTTCACTGATGTTGACGTTGCCGAAATTAAAAAAATGGAATCCATCAAGGGACAAGAATTGAATGAAATCAAAAAGTTATTGGCAGATGAAGTAACAAGTATTGCCCATGGAAGGGAATCGTTACCAGAAATTCACAGAGCCGCTTCCGGAATGTTCAGCAACGGTGATTTATCATCTTTAACGTCGGTTCCAAAGTATGATTTGAAAAAATGTGACATCGAAACAACTTCAATTGTGGATATAATCGTTGATAGTAAAATGTGTGACAGCAGAGGTGATGCAAAACGCATGCTCCGTAGCAATTCAGTGTATGTAAACAATGAAATAATAGCGGAAAATTACAAATTTCCTTCGGATTTACCGCCAGATACTGTGCTAAAACTTTCCTGCGGTAAAAAGAAGCACCTTCTTATTAGCATAATAACACGAACTACTGATTAGAATTTAGTTGAAAAACTGGGTATAATAGCATAGCTTTTTCCTAGAGAAAAGCATGCTGCATCATTTGTTTGAATTTTCTTAACAAATGTCTGTAATTAATTGAAAATCTATATGTTGCATCTCAAAAATTATCGTTCCTATTTCGTTCAAAAAATCTTCATCATGAGAGATGATAATCATTGCGGCAGAATTATGGTGCTCCCAATTTTTTAGACCAGATTTTGTCGATTTAGAGTTTCACTGAGGTTTATCTGAGCATAGATAAAACTTTCAACTCTACAACCGCCAGTATATACATCATTTGGAGTTTTGTAATCCAAATTTTGATGTAATCTTTTGTAATTATAAAAATTAATAAATTTCT
>JAISZX010000106.1 GCA_031284365.1 Holosporaceae bacterium | reverse complement strand
CTCCGAAATTCCTCATCAGACAGACTTTTTATCCCTTCAAACTTCAACTCTCACCTCTCCTTACTACAATAAGTCCTAAGCTCTTACCATAATTTGTGTGGTTTCGAAAGAGGTCTATTCTAAAAGTATAGAGATCCACGAAAAATGCTCAAAAGACAGGACGGGCGAGTATATTTGTCGCGAGCTAGGAGTGATCTCCTGCTCCACCTATTTTCGTTGCCAAAAGATTCTGGAAGAGCAAAACAAAGGAATTGCGCTGCCGTCGAAGCGTCTTAAGAAAGTCCGTCAGCCTCGACGCCCGGATTATAACGGAGGCGTCGAGCGCGGCAATCGCACTTTCCGGTAGGAATTTTATAATAAAAACAATCTGTTAGCTAATAATATCACGGAAATGCGAATGGAATTGGAGAATGCTCTGTGGAAATATAACAATTATCGCCCACATGCCAACTTGAACGGTGCAACCCCTATGGAGTATATTCAAGCAAACTGCAGCTCTGGGGCAGTCTCACATGTATCGAACCTACACACACACCTATTGCGGCTTGATACAAATGCTGAATAGTTGTAGCCTATTGCGTAGATGTTTTATTTTTTGATGGAATTTATGTATAAAAAAATAATCAAATTTTTATTTTTTACTATGTGTATGCTTCTTACATCATGTTCGTCCAGCAATGAAATAATATTTCTAGATTACGCAGCTTCTGCTCATATTAACGAAAAAGCGCTGGAAAAATTCAATACCGTCAGTCTGATGGATGGAAATTCATCTGGAATTAATGACCATGCGAAGATTCTTTCGGAAATTGAAAAGAAATCAGCTGCCATAATCGCACAAAAAATTAATGCAGAATCAGGTACTCAGATTGTGTTTACTAATAATGCTACCACTGCCAATAATATTGCTGTCCTTGGAGTAGCTCGCAGAAATAAAAAATGCCACCTTATTACATCCAAAATAGAACATAAAAGTGTACTGAATGTATTCAAGTATCTAGAAGGTACAGGATATGCAGTTACTTATCTGGATGTTGATAGATATGGTAATGTAAACTTAGGGCAGCTCGAAAAAAGCATTCGCAAGAATACAAAATTGATATCAATACAGATGTTTAACAGCGAAATTGGAACAATGCAAAATATGAAAGCAATTGGAGAAATAGCCAAAAAACACAGAGTCCTGTTTCACTCTGATGCATCACAATCTTTCTGCAAATACAATATTGATGTAAATGATATGAACATCGATTTACTCACGATTTCTGGCTATAAAATAGGTGCTCCAAGTGGAATTGCAGCTCTTTACGTAAGAAAAAGAGAACAACTTCAGCCTATTCTGTTTGGCTCAGGGGATGAATTATCTCCAGGAACTAAGCCAACTGCGTTGATTGCATCATTTGCATCAGCTATTGAAAATTTTCACTTCGATAAAGCAAAAATAAACAAAAATTTTCATGTATTAATCAACGAATTACTGAAAATCGATGATATTTATATTAATTCGGCAACTCCATCCCACGTTGTTTCAGTTTCTATCGGTGGAGTGCTACTGAAAGATATTTTAGAAAAAATCAAAAATTATTCATTTTCAAGCGGATGCTCATGTCTCGGACAAGGGCAATCAAACGTTATATCAGCTATTGATCCGGGCGGAAAATTACCATCATGCACATTGAGAATTAGTTTTTCCGATAAAGTAAACCCAGATGATTTGATTGCATTCGCCGCCAATCTCAAAGATGTAGTACTGCATCTGCGCGGTAAAAAAAGCGTAGGAATCGGATGCTCATCTAAAGACAAGAAAAAAATCGACGAGCTAAACGAAGCTCTCAAAAAAATCTTATAGATTTTTTTGTGTTTCTAGAAATGAGCTAATGAAACGCAATAAACAATAATTCTTCTGGAATGCATCAATGTCATTCTCGAGATCATCAAGCACTGTTGTCAA
Source organism: Holosporaceae bacterium (assembly GCA_031284365.1). GTDB lineage: Bacteria > Pseudomonadota > Alphaproteobacteria > UBA3830 > UBA3830 > JAIRMQ01. The sequence continues at coordinate 11,265 of JAISZX010000106.1, read as the reverse complement.
CTGTGCAATTCGCTCTATCAATTCATCATTGAGCTTATCTTTTTCCTTCCGATCAGATAAGATTTCATATTTTTCACGGATGCTGAACATTTCAACTGCAAATTCTGGATCAAGTACATCTGTTGATTTCCCGCACAATTCAAGAAAATACCTCGCTCTTTCAATTGGATATCGCAGAGTTTTATATGCTACATTCAGATAAGATGATTTTTCAGATTCTGAACCAACGGCATCTGGATGCGCACAGGACTGCTCTTGCAAATATGCTTTCAGCAGAGCTGTTTCATCAATTTTATATCTGACAGGAAGCCCAAAAATTTCAAAAAAATTCATAGACACGAGCTGCACGTTCCTCTGCAGTTGGATCGTTCATCTGTACAGAATGATTTTCCGCAGCCACACTTTGACTTCGCATTAGGATTTTCGAAAACAAGCCCACAACTAAGTGGAGTCTTAACATAATCCATTGTCATTCCGGAGATAAAAATTACAGCTTCAGACTCTATATATACGTTGACTCCATTTTCTTGCACAACCAAATCGCTTGGATCACTTTCCTTCACCAAAGCAAGTTGGTATACCATGCCCTGGCACCCACCAGAAGCGATACTCACGCGAAGTCCGATACTTCCCTCTTCTTCTTCAACAGCTTTTTTAATAAAATTTATCGCATCATCGGTAACATTAATAATTTTTTCCATTATAATTCCTTTCGTTTATTTTTTATCTTGATAGTTTTTTATAGCTTTGCGAACCGCTTCCTCAGCAAGAACTGAACAATGAGCCTTAACAGGTGGTAGAGACAAATACTCGGCAACATCCTGGTTTCTTATACTCTGCGCCTCTTCCAGACTTTTTCCTTTAATCCATTCAGTTATTAGGGAACTAGATGCAATTGCTGCTCCGCATCCAAATGTTTTAAACTTTGCTTCGGATATCACTCCGTTTTCATCGACTTTTATCTGTAGCTTTATTACGTCGCCGCAGCTTGGAGCTCCGACAACAGATGTTCCAACATTTTTATCATTATCATCCAAACTGCCAACGTTTTCTGTGCTGTTGTAGCGATCCATTACTTCCTTTGAATACTCCATTTTTCTCTCCTACCAAATTGGACTCATGTCTCGCAACCTATTCACAACTTCTATAATTTTTGAAGATGCGTACTCCACTTCTTCAAACGTTGTAAATCTGCCAAAGCCTATTCGCAGAGACGAGTGAGCCAAATCCTCTCGCACTGACAGCGCTCTCAGCACGTAGGAAGGTTCCAAAGATTCTGATGTGCACGCTGATCCAGACGACACGCAGACGTTTGGCATACCAAGCATTATCCCCTCGCCTTCTATTCCCTCGAAACTCAAATTAATGCATCCATTGATCCTGCGTTCTGCATCTCCATTCAGATACACTTTACTCAAATTATCGAAGATTTTTTTTAGGAAATAATTTTTAAACTCTCCCAAACGAGTATTTTCAGCGTCCATTTCCTGCTGTGCAATCTCGCACGCTTTTCCGAGCCCAACGCAGAGAGGAGTTGGCAGAGTGCCAGATCGCATGCCGCGCTCCTGCCCGCCGCCAAAAAACAGCGGTGTTAACCTAACTCTCGGTTTCTTGCGTACGTAAAGTGCGCCGACGCCCTTAGGACCATAGATTTTATGCCCAGAAATACTCATTAGATCAACTTTTGAAGCATCAACATTTATTTTTCCGACAGCCTGAGCTGCATCCGTGTGAAACAGAACATTTTTTCGACGACAAATTTCACTTATTTCATCAATCGGCTGTATTGTGCCGATTTCGTTATTTACAGTCATAATCGATACCAATATCGTTTCATTATTGATAGACTGTTCTAGATGCTGTAGGTCGACAATCCCGTTTTTCAGAACAGGGACTTTTACGACATCAAACCCCTCTCTTTCTAGAGCGCAAAAAGCTTCCAAAACGCATTTATGTTCGATAACACTGGTGATTATTCTTCGCCCTTTTTCCTTATGAAAACGAGCAACTCCTTGAATTGCAATATTATTTGATTCTGTCGCACCGGATGTAAATATAATTTCCAGCGGATCAGCAGCGCCAATTAGATTGGCAACACGATTTCTTGCACTTTCAACTGCTTTTTTTGCCTGAATCCCCATTGAGTGATTCACAGAATGTGGGTTCCCAAAATCTTCACAAAAATACGGCAACATTTCATCAAGAACTCGCCTATCACAGGGAGTTGTTGCTTGATAATCCATATAAGTTATTGACATCATTTCTACAACCAAATACTCGCTGCTAGCATAAACCAATGTAACCACAAAAAACAGGCTACTAATAAAAATTTAACCGAGTATGTACCCGGCGGATTGCATCCATCGCACAATAAAGCGTTTCGGAAAGAAACTGCCGAAAGCTGTTTGTTTGCATTAACCATAATTCTACTGAAATTCATATCATTTTTCTCCTTAATAATTTTAATGACGTTTTTCTTAAACGACGCAACCTACGTCGTTTAATTGATTCTTTCAATCTTTACGTATCCTACAATAATTCTTTTAAAAAATCAAGATTTTTTTAGACTATTTTTTTGAAATGCAATAAAATCAATGCGTTAACAACTTTTTTTATTGTTATAAACGTTGCTGCAATACTCCATTAAAGAGACATCCTCTATTGCTGATCATTTTTCTTGACAAAATTGTGGGTGTTGTGCTATAATCACATCTGATTAATGGTACAATGCAGGATTGAGGTTTTTGAATGAATTCCGTAGCTGGAGATTTGATATTTAAATTAATTTTTAGCGCCGAGCGCAGCAAAAAAATGCTGATTCATTTATTGAACAGCGTTATTATAGGTGCGAGTGAGAATCCGAATATTGGAGGAAAGTTTATTCAAAGATAAGCGTTTTTTGCATATATACCATATGAGAGAGGACGAAAATCACGAACTCTTGTCAGATGACGAGGAGATTCATTTTTTGGAACTCCGAAAGATGAAGAAGTTTAGGGAAGATAGCCCCGACCTGGTGGCTGGAGTTTATAAAGAATCCTCACTCTGAGGTTGTAAACAAGATAGGTGAATTTGAACCTGTTATAAAGGAGGCGGTTAAAATGTTTGATTATGTGACGTCGGATCCAGATATGATAGAGCTTATAAGGATTCGAGAAAATGGTGTACACGACTATAATTCCGATATCGACAGCGCAGAAAGAAGAGGCATTGCACTTGGAGCAGCAAAAAGAGAATTGGCTCGTAGTGCACTTTTGATGAATTTGCCGATTGATCAGATATCGCAATTGACAGGTCTTTCAATCGCTGAGGTTCAAGCATTAAAGTCCAGCTGATACTTTATTCATTGCGACAAAAGTGAAGTACAATAATGTTATTGGCTGGGGCTGGAGTATCTGATCATTTATTTTCCATTTAATTGGAGCACATTAAATATGTTTTGTCAAGCTTTTTTTGAGAAATTTACAATTAATTTCAATGCTTTTTTTTAACTGATATGCAAATCTCTCATGTATGAGAGTATTTTAGCTCTTTAAAAAAATAACTGCTCTAGAAAAACCACTATTGAGACTGATTCCTTAATAAAATACTAATTGACTCGACTTGTATAACTGTAACATAATCTCCCTAGCTTTGATTAGCTTTTTTATTATGGTGTGGAGGTTTCATGCGAGTGAATCTTTTGAATAGTATTCTATTCATGAGTCTGTTTATGATTTCTGGTTGCAAAGATAAGGAACAGGCCCAAATGCCGCTACCCCTGGTTGGAGCATCAAAAGCAGTAAAACGCAATGTTCCATTCGTTGTGGAAGTTCCAGCAAAAATAACAGGGTCTCTGGAAATTCAAATACGTGCGCAGGTCGGAGGCATACTAAAATCTCGCGTATTTCAGGAGGGACAATATATAAAGGAAGGCGAAAAGCTTTTTGAAATTGATCCAGAGCCGTACAAAGCAGCACTAACGAGAGCACAGGGAACTCTTGCTCAAGCTGAATCTGAACTGCGGAGAACCACTCGCGACTATGAGCGCATGAAAAAACTCTTCAATGACGGAGCCGTTAGCCAAAAAGATCACGATGATGCACTTTCTGCCTACGAGCGTGCCAACGCAAATATGAAGGTTGCAGAGGGATCTTTGCACGAAGCAGAAATTAATCTTGGATACACAGAGGTTAAAGCTCCAATCTCTGGAATTGTTAGTAAAGAAGCACAATCGATCGGAAATCTGGTATCTCCTGCTGGTCTGTTAACATCAATGGTTCAAATATGCCCACTGTATGTGAATTTTTCCATATCCGGATCAGTGTGGAGCGCAATGAATAAAAATTATAGGGACGGAAAAATAAAATTATCAAAAACTGGTAGCTACGGCGTAGAAGTTATAATGCAGGATGGGTCTGTCTACCCAAAAACCGGAAAAATCATCTTTGTGGACAGCAGTGAAGATAGTCAAACGTCCAGCGTTTCAATTAAAGCGGAAATTCCAAATGATAAAAATCAGAAACTGCTGCTTCCTGGACAGTTTGTAAGGGTGAGATTGCTTGGAGCTGAGTATCGTAACGCAACAGTAATCCCACAATCTGCCATGATTTCCACGCCGGCAGGATACGTTGTATACGTTGTGAAAGAGGATAGCATCGTTGAGGTACGTCCAGTAAAAGCCGAAATTGTCGAAGATAAAGTGATCGTTAATTCTGGTCTAAATGAAGGTGAAGTTGTTGTATCCGAAGGAATTATTAAGGCACGCCCAGGTCAACCTGTGAACGCAGTTTTAAAATCTGAAAATCAAAATAACGAAAGGAATTAAAAATGTTCTCTCGTTTTTTTATAGATAGACCTATATTTGCATCTGTAATATCTTTTGCCATAGTTATAGCTGGTTTTATATCCATGAATAACCTGCCGGTAGCTCAGTATCCAGAATTAACTCCACCTTCAATCACAGTCACTGCAACCTATCCAGGAGCTAGCGCCGAAACGATTTCCGAAACGGTACTTGCTCCACTTGAGCAAAAAATCAATGGCGTGGAGGACATGATATACATGAATTCTGTTGCTTCTGGTAACGCTGGATCATCTTCTACTCAGGTTTTTTTTAAGGTTGGCACAGATCCAGATAAAGCGATGATCAATGTGAACAATCGCGTTCAGATGGTGATGTCGTCTCTTCCGGAAGAAGTTAGAAAGTACGGCGTTACAGTTATGAAAAGATCGTCAGCTATTTTGCAGGTTATTGGCCTCCGTTCGGACGATGATCGTTACGACGCTGCATATCTTGGAAACTACGCTATTCTTAACATCGTTGATGAATTAAAAAGAATTGACGGGGTTGGCGACGCAGCCGTTATGACTGGAAACATATACTCGATGCGAATCTGGCTTAAGCCGGATAGATTGGCCAAGCTGAATCTCAGCACATCGGAAGTTGTGGCTGCTGTGTCGGCACAAAATGCACAACGCGCCGCCGGTGCTGTCGGAAAAAAGCCGATGGATATAAAAGTCGAGAGAAGTTATCTGATTGTTGCTCCGACAAGGTATTCAACTGTAAAAGAATTCGAAGATATAATTTTGCGTGCAAATCCAGACGGAACATCTCTAACATTAAAAGATGTTGCAGATATAGAACTTGGTTCTCAATCTTATGATGTTCAAGCAAAAAATTTGGGACGTGATATAATTCCGATTATGATTTTTTTATCTCCTGGAGCAAATGCTTTGGAGACTGCTGGAAAGGTAAGTAAGAAACTTCATGAATTATCCGTGCGCTATCCAAAAGGAATCAGTCACAAGATAGTGTATGATACATCTGGTTTTATTCGCAATTCCATACATGAGGTTGTGAAAACATTGCTTGAGGCAATGATTCTCGTTTTTTTTGTGGTACTGCTATTTTTGAAAAATTTAAGGGCGACATTGATTCCGTGTTTGGCGGTTCCAGTGTCGATTATCGGAACATTTGCCGGAATGATGTTGCTTGGATTTTCCATAAATACATTGACGCTGTTCGGATTGGTTCTAGCTATTGGAATAGTCGTTGATGATGCGATTATAGTAATAGAAAATGTTGAACGTTTGATGAGAACACAAAAACTTTCTGCAAGGAACGCTACGATCAAAGCAATGGAAGAAGTAAGCGGTGCGCTAATTGCTATCGTCTTGGTTTTGTGTGCAGTTTTCGTCCCGGTTTCGTTCATGGGTGGATTGGCCGGTACGATGTATCGGCAATTTGCGATCACAATTGCAGTTTCTGTTATTTTATCTGGGATTTGTGCTTTAACGCTTACACCGGCGCTGTGCGCTATTTTTCTGAAGAATCACTCAGGGGAAGCTACAGTTGAAGGAAAGTTTTTCACATGGTTTGATGGTAAATTTTCGAAACTTACGCAGATATATTCCAAAAGTGTTGAGTTTTTTTTGAATCACGTAAAGACTTCGCTGTTCGCGGTTGCAGCAATTGTTGCCGCCACGGTAATGTTGTTCAAAATGACCCCAGGGAGTTTAATTCCTGAGGAAGATCAGGGAGTTTTTCTGTCTGTCGCTGTAATGGATCCGGCTGCTTCGCTCGACAGATCAATTGCCGTAGCATCAAAAGTGGCTAACACAATGTCGAAAGATCCGAGCGTGCGCGACAGTACTTATATAGCAGGACACGATATGCTGAGCGGAACCGTAGCAACAAATGCTGCTACGATGTTTTTTTCTTTAAATGATTGGAGCACAAGAACCAAACCAGAACAATCATCCAAAATGTTGGCGAGAAAAGTTATGGGCATTGGCGCCGGAATTACTGACGGCATAGTAATGGCATTTTGTCCTCCGCCAATTGTCGGTATGAGTACGACCGGAGGATTTGAGGCTTATATTCAACAAACGGGGAAAACAGATGTTAGAGCTCTTGAAGCTAAAATCAAAGAATTTGTTGCAGTAGCTTCCAAAAGACCGGAACTTGTTGGCATAAATTCCACATTCAACGCGAGCACGCCACAATTCGATATGAAGGTTGATAATTTGAAAGCGTTGTCCATGAACGTTCCAATCAATGAAATTTATTCGACCATGGTTGCCACGTTCAACGGATTGTACATAAATGATTTCTCGCAGTACGGTCGCGGCTACAAAGTTATGATGCAGGCGAAGGGAAATTATCGAGCGCATCCGGAACAAATTAATGAGCTTTACGTAAAATCTACCACTGGAGTTATGGTTCCGTTGTCCGCATTTGTGAAACTGACTCCTACAGTCGGTGCAGTCGTTATGGAAAGATTTAACGTATTTCCGGCAGCAAAAATTTTGGGAAATCCTGCTCCTGGATACACATCAGGAGAGGCAATTTCAGCAGCAGAAGAAGTAGCTCATCAGGTGCTTGGAGAAGATTTTAATCTATCTTGGACTGGATCCGCGTATCAGGAAAAAGAAATCGGAGGATCATCGTTAAGTGCACTTATTTTGGGGTTATTGGTCGTATTCATGATTTTAGCAGCGCAGTATGAACGTATAATGCTGCCTTTCGCGGTAATTCTTGTCCTCCCATTTGCTATGTTTGGAGCGATTGTCGCTGTTCTTCTGCGCGGATTTAGCAATGACATTTACTTCCAGATCGCACTTGTTACTTTGGTCGGATTATCATCGAAAAACGCGATTTTGATTGTAGAATTTGCAACAATGCTGAGAAAAGCTGGCGAATCAGTTTTTGATTCTGCTCTGAACGCAGCGCGGCTCAGATTTCGTCCAATTGTTATGACGTCCCTTGCTTTCGTTCTTGGGTGCGTTCCATTAGCCATCAGCAGTGGAGCTGGTTGCGCAAGTCGTCACTCCATAGGAACCGGAGTTATCGGTGGAATGATCGGAGCGACACTGTTGGCTCCGCTCTTTATACCGCTGTTTTACATGTTACTTACTAACAGAAGTGAAAAATTTAGGAGAGAAACTAAAAATGCGTAAAAATAATTTATCATTATTGTTTTCATTGATATTGCTTGCAGCATGCGAGGTTGGTCCTGACTATAAGCGTCCCAAAATCGATATGCCAAATCTGGGTGATACGAGGAAAGAGGTAGATGATTTTATCTCTGACGGGTGGTGGAGTGTGTTCGCTGATTCCGCTTTAAATAATCTGGAAAAACAAGCTATCAGGCACAATTGCGATCTGAAGCAAGCCATCGCCAATGTCGAAATAGCCAGAGCTACTGCTGGAGTCGCTTCTGCTGATTTGCTGCCGTCGGTAGGAGCATCAGGGAAGAGTGATAAAAGCTTCTCTTCCACAAGAGGAAAAGGGTATATGCCAGGTTTAAGCACAAGTAGAAGTTCGACCGATTATCTAGGAACAGTTGGAATTTCCTATGAAATAGATTTTTTCGGTAAGTATCGTAGAGCGAACGAAGCGGCTCGCGCGAATCTGCTTTCTTCAAAGGCTGCAAAAGAAGCTGTGTTGCTGAGCGTAACGGCCGAAGTCGCAAAGGCGTATTTTCAACTGCGAGCACTGGATGCAAAATTGGCAATTGCCAAAAGAACTTTAAAAACTCGTCAGAGGACTTGCAATGTATACAAAAGTAGATTCAAAAACGGATATTGCACGGAACTTGATTATTTAAGAGTCGAGGCGGAAATGGCATCGGTTAATACGGCTGTGTTAGATATAGAGTCTGCTCTGTCCAAAGTTGAAACAGCGATTAGCGTTCTGATTGGAGCAAATCCCCGTGAAATGATTGTGCACAGAACAGAAACAGATAAAGCTATTGAACGGATGCGCATTCCATCAAATGTTCCAAAAGGAATTCCATCTGATATTTTAGCTAGACGTCCAGATGTATTTCAGGCCGAAGGGCAACTAATTGCAGCAAATGCAAAGATAGGGGAAGCCAGAGCGGCGTATTTTCCTTCCATATCTTTAACCGGGGCGTTCGGGTTTGAAAGCAGATCGCTATCTAGATTATTCAGTGGTGGATCCGATATGTGGAATTTTGGCAGCGGATTCGCATTACCAATTTTCAATGGAGGAAAAATCGATAACCTTAACGACGCTGCAAAGGCTAATTACAATAAGATGCTTGCTGCATACGAAAAATCTATCCAGGTGGCATTTAAAGAGGCGTTAGACGCTCTAGCGTCCAATAGAAAAAGTCGGGAAATTGTTGTATCAAGAACACGTCAGGTAAATGCTTTGAAAAAAGGGTACCACATCGCAAAAAAACAAAAAGAAGCCGGCCTCATTGGTATGCTTGATCTATTAGATGTCGAAAGAGGATTGCTGTCGGCAGAAATGGAGCTGGTAGGGGCATTACAGAATCAGCTAAATGCCGTTGTTGATCTTTGCAAAGCTCTTGGAGGTGGATGGAAAACTAATGATACGACAAAGCTATAACGAAGATTATTTGAAATAGTAGTGTATGGTAAATTCTATAACATGCTGTTCCTAAAATAGGCGTTGAAAAATGCTCAAAAAAGTGTTAGAGTGCAGATATGAAGAATTTTTTAACACCAGAAGAGCAGCAAGAGTTAAGGCAACGGCATCAAGTAGAGAATAATCGTCGCACTGCGGATCGTATTAAGGCTGTGTTGATGTCGAATGATGGCTGGAGTTTTAGGGAAATATCAAAAATGCTGTTGCTTGTTGAAGAAACAATAAGTAAGCATGTATCAGAGTATCGTAACAGAAAGAAGCTCGGAATCAAGACCGGAGGCTCGCAAGGTAAACTCACTCCTAGTCAAACAAAAGAACTTGATGAGTACCTCGAGGAGCATACTTATGCAAGAGCATCTGAAATTTGCGAATATGTAGAAAAAAAGTATGGAATAACGTACACCGTTCAAGGCATAACCTGTTGGTTGCAAAATCATGGATTTTTGTACAAAAAGCTACATCCGAAGCCAAGTGAAGATGATCCTGAAAAGCAAAAGGAATCTGCGGAAATATATCAGAATCTTCAAGCGGTGCGTCCCCCTATGGCCACAAAAATCAGCAACGGATGGATGAAAGAAAAGGCGAAGATAAGCTGATAAATGTAACTGCGTTGCAAATTCGCATCAAAGGTATTATTTCTTAATGAAACTAAGCAATAAGAATAAAGGTCTATCAATATTTTTGTGATATATTTTTTTATAAAGAAGATTAATTTTTCATCAATTGAAGGATTGCATCCACAGATGATTATGTAGTACGATGCGATCGGTTGTTGTTTTGTAACGATCGATTGGGGAGCTATGATTTAAAAGATGATGGAAGGTTGAGGTGGAAGCTTCTATCTATTGTTGTTTCCATTCTTCGGGTTTCTTAATCTTACAAATTTATGTCGTTTCGACTTTGGTTTTAGCTATTTTTAATATTTTGGAGATGTTGTATGCTTAGTATGTTTAAAAATAATTTGCGTGGTGCATTTATTGGAGTTTGTTGTATTTCTGTGACAATGGTGTCTGGATTGATATCAAAATATAATGGTGAATGCGAAGATTCTGACTCTTCAGCTTGTAATGTGGAAAAACCATGGCCCAGCATGGCAAAAAGTAGTCATGAGCCAAAAGTATTAGAGGATCTGCATGCTATAAGAGAAGAATTAGGGGATTATTGCTTCATGCCCAAAAATGTTAGTGAGATGGATATGCTTTATTGTCATTATATAGTTGGTGATTTTTCTCCAGATCTATTTTCATTTTTTGTACCGTGCTGGGGTTCTGTACTTATGAACATCACACAAGAGTTGGAAACGCGGCTAGAGAGTGGCAATATGGGGGTCATAGACGAATTTCTCAGGTACTTAGAAGAATTCGTTAACTTAGCAGTCAATTACTCTAATAGTGAATTCATCGGATGTGAGTTGTTTGGTGATTTTGGGTTGAGAAAAACCTTTGTTGATGCAATTAGAGTTGGAATTTCATACGGGAAATCCGATCTACATTGCTTGACCAACGAAATGTCTCTTTATGTAGCAGTTATATTGAATGAAATTCTAAACAGCACAAAACTATACGAATATGATACGATTTTAGACGTGTATATCTGGATAGCAGAACTAGAAGAGGAATTTTTTAAATCTAATTATTTGAAAGAAAAAATAAAAAACATAATAGAAGAGTTTCGGTCAAAGAATTAAGTCTGAGCATGATATCGTAAATAATTTTGTGTAAAGGCCATTTACCTCATGCTGCAGTTCTGTTGATTTTATCACCGAACAGGATGAGCAGCTGAGAGTAAATTATACCCCAATCGCGAACTTTTGTCGTCCACTTTTTTTCAAGCCTCCTGATTCCGAGATAAAGGCTCTTCATCAG
>JAISZX010000069.1 GCA_031284365.1 Holosporaceae bacterium | reverse complement strand
GATATCATTCGCGTTTGCGAATCCGATAATGCTTAATGCTTGTTCTTCTAATAAATCTAAATCGAGATTATCTGATCGCATCAGCTTGATTTTATTTTCCAAAAACCAATTTTCATCTTTCAGATTTTTTAATTCTTTTTCGAGAGAAACTACTTCCTTACTTAAACGCGACCAGGAAATAGCACCGCGCGCTCCAGTGAAAATATGAAAAACAAAATACCCGGTTATGGATATCCAAATCATATTTATCGCAATCGACGCAAAATGCCTTTTTATTGAAGACGAATAGAACAACATTTCAACAAGATATGTCAGTATATTTTGTGGACTTTGCTAATTCATCAAATTTTTTCATTGATTTAATGAATTCTTCTATGGCATTGAGAGGAATAGTGTTTGGACCATCCGAATACGCATTTTTGGGATCAAAATGAGTCTCCAAGAATATTCCAGCGACTCCGATTGATACAGCTGCTCTAGCAAGCAATTCTGCATAGTCGCGATTTCCTCCACTGGATTCTCCAAGGCCGCCCGGTTCCTGTACAGAATGGGTCACATCAAAAACAACCGGATACTTAAAATCTTTCATAATTTTAATTGATTTCATGTCTGAAACAAGCCGATTATATCCGAAACATGTTCCACGCTCACAGAGAATAATATTATCATTCCCAGAGGCCGCAACCTTTTGATAAACGTTTTTCATATCCCATGGAGCAAGAAATTGCCCCTTTTTTATGTTGATCGCTTTGCCGGTTTTCGCAGCTGCTACCAAAAGATCAGTTTGGCGGCACAAAAATGCTGGAATCTGAAGCACATCAACGACTTCAGCAACTTTTTCGCACTGATGCGATTCATGTACATCTGTCACTACCAAGCATCCAAACATTTCCTTTATTTGTTGAAATATCCGCAAAGCTTCGTCGATTTGAACGCCTCTTTCAGCATTCAAACTTGTGCGATTAGCCTTATCAAACGAAGACTTAAAAACGAAAGGAACGTTTAATCTATTGGTAATTTTTACGAGATGATCAGCGATTCTGACCGCCATTTCTCGGCATTCGATCACGCACGGCCCAGCGATCAACATGAGAGGATTGTCATTGGATATAAAAACATTTCCTACTCGAACAATTTTCTGGGCACTAGCAAATGATTCTGTCATTTTTTTTGTGCCTTTCCAGCTGGTTTTGCTGGAGCCGCAGGTGTTGCAGGAGAATCATTCTTTGCTGGTTTCGCTGGAGCATTGTCATTGGTGGTTGACTTCGCTGGAATCTCACCTGTTTTCACTGGAATGCTTTCCTTAGCAACTCTATCAATAATCGATTCTTTGTGTGGAGTTTTCTTTGCAATTTTAGCCATAACGAGGCAGTTCAATATGAAAATGCTCATCAAAATAGCCGTTGAACGAGTCAGCACGTTGGCCTGCCCACGCACAGAGAACATTCCACTTGCAGCGCCGCCTCCACTGGATCCAAGCGCACCATCGGAATCATGTTTCTGTAGCAAAATTAATCCGATAATCGCGATCGTTAACACAAAATGAACAGCCAGTAAAAAAGATAACATGCTAATTCCTACTCATATTCTATTGCATCATTTGGACAAGATGATGCGCAACAACCACATCCAATACATTCATTTTTGTTTATCACAATTTTACCATTCTTCTGAGAAATTGCCCTGACTGGACACACATCAACACAGGACAAACATCCCTCACATTTTTCAGATATAATTTTCATAACATCTCCTGCAAGAACTTCCGTAACTTCCGCCGCACATCGTATCACTTTTTTTAATTACACGCAATCAACAGGTTATAACCACAACGACAGCTTAGAGTTCTTGCCAAAACTCTTTTACTTTCGAAAAGAAGCCGCTGAATTTAGGGCTGCTTTGGTTATCCTCATCGAATTCGCGCAGTAATTCTTTCTGACGATCAGTTAAATTTGTCGGTGTTTCGATAATAGCATGCACAAGCATGTCTCCACGGCTAGCTCCTCTTACTACAGGCATACCCTTTCCGCGCAGCTTCAGGATTTGTCCAGACTGAGTACCAGCTGGAATTTTTACTAATGCTTTTTTCCCGTCTATCGTTGGAACTTCAACTTCTCCGCCAAGTGTCGCCATTACAAATGACACTGGAATGTCGCAATGTATATCATTTTTTTTGCGTACGAATAATTCATGCGAGCGAATCGTGATGGCAATGTAGAGATCACCGGATTTTCCTCCACGAATTCCCGCTTCTCCCTCGCCAGTGAGGCGAATTTTAATGCCATCCTCGATACCCGCCGGAATAGATACATTCAAATTTCTGACTTTGTTAACTCTTCCGGATCCATTGCATGTTTTGCATGATTTTTCAATGATGTGACCAGTACCGTTACAGGCAGAGCACACCTTTTCAACCATAAAAAATCCCTGGGAAAAGCGCATTTTCCCGGATCCACGACATGATGGACACACTTTTGGTGTCACTCCATTTTCGGATCCTGTACCGTTACAATCATCGCATTTCACGTTTGTGCGAAGCTTTAGCTCAATATCTTTGCCGCGAAAAGCCTCTTCCAGAGTGATCGTTACATCATACTGAAGATCGTTGCCGCGCATTTCAACGCGTTCTCTGTCGCCTCTGCCGCCACCACCAAAAAAACTCTCAAATATGTCTGAAAAATCAGAATCATTACCAAACTCAAAATGAAAATCTCTGGACGAAAAGCCGCCACTGTTAAATCCGCCGCCACCTCCGCCGCCGCTGGAAGCATTTTTATAAGCATCGTGACCAAAACGATCGTATGCAGCTCTTTTTTGCGGGTCCTTCAGTGTTTCATAAGCTTCGTTGATGGATTTAAATTTCGCTTCAGCTTCCTTGTTGCTCTCATTTTTATCAGGATGATACTTCATCGCCATTTTTCTGTAGGCTTTTTTAATTTCTTCGTCTGAAGCAGACTTTGAAACGCCTAATGTTTCATAGTAGTCCATAATTTTATCCTTTCACGAAAATAAGGCGCGTCGATGAAACGCGCCATTAGAGTAAAAAATGAAATCAACTATTCGCTTTTTTCTTTGTAGTCGGCGTCAACAACATCATCACCCTGCTTCGACTGCTGATCGCCAGAAGATTGCTGCTGTTGATTCGCAGCATTATGTATCGCCTCTCCAGCCTTCGACATTGCAGCCATCAACTTTTCCGAGGCCTGCTTAATCGTATCAATATCATCGCTTTCCAGCACTTTCTGAGTGCTCTCAATATTAGACTTGATCTCGTTTTTTGCATCATCAGAAACCTTATCTCCGTTCTCAGACAGCATTTTATTTGCGCCATTTACCATTTCCTGAGCCATATTCCGCTCATGAATCAGCTCTTTACGCTTCTTGTCTTCTTCGGCATGCAGCTCAGCATCCTTCACCATTTTATCAATTTCATTATCACTCAACCCACCGGAAGCCTTTATGCTGATAGCCTGCTCCTTACCGGTAGCTTTGTCCTTTGCGGATACATGCACAATACCATTGGCATCGATGTCAAAAGTGACTTCGATTTTAGGCGTTCCGCGCGGCGCCGGAGGAATTCCGTTGAGATCAAACTGCCCAAGCAACTTGTTGTGCTCGGCGATATCTCGCTCTCCCTGAAATACGCGAATCGTCACAGCATTCTGATTATCCTCAGCGGTCGAAAAAACCTGACTCTTCTTCGTTGGGATTGTTGTATTGCGATCAATCAAGCGCGCAAACACACCTCCTAACGTTTCAATTCCGAGCGACAACGGGGTAACATCAAGCAAAAGCACATCTTTAACATCACCTTTCAAAACCCCACCCTGAATAGCAGCTCCAACTGCTACAACTTCATCAGGGTTGACACCTTTGTGAGGCTCTTTTCCGAAGAAATTCTTTACATACTCTACAACCTTCGGCATACGAGTCATACCTCCAACCAGTACGACCTCATCTATCTGACTTACCGAAACTCCAGCGTCTTTTAACGCAGCCTTGCAAGGCTCGATCGTCCGCTTGATGATATCATCCACCAACGACTCCAATTTCGCCCGCGTAAGCTTCAATGTCAAATGCTTTGGACCAGATGCATCCGCAGTAATAAATGGAAGATTGATCTCAGTTTCAATAGCGCTCGACAACTCAATTTTCGCTTTTTCAGCCGCTTCTTTTAATCTCTGAAGCGCCATGCTATCATTTCTTAGATCAATTGTGCTCTCTTTCTTAAATTCATCAGCCAAGAAATCGATAATTCTCTTGTCAAAATCTTCTCCTCCGAGGAACGTATCTCCATTAGTGGCCTTTACCTCGAAAACTCCATCTCCAATTTCAAGAACAGAGACGTCAAAAGTTCCACCACCGAGATCATAAACCGCTATAAGTCCTGAATTTCTCTTATCAAGACCATAGGCCAGTGCAGCCGCGGTAGGCTCGTTTATTATGCGCAAAACATTAAGTCCCGCAATTTTTCCAGCATCCCTGGTCGCTTGCCTCTGGGCGTCGTTAAAGTAGGCCGGAACCGTAATAACAGCTTCCGTAACTTTTTCTCCAAGAAAATTTTCGGCTGATTCCTTCATTTTCTGGAGAATAAACGCACTCACCTGGCTCGGACTATATTTTTTACCCCTGGATTCAACCCAGGCATCACCATTGTCCGCAGCAACAATTTCATATGGTGCTTTGTATTTTTTTAAATATTCATCATTACGCTTTCTACCGATTAACCTTTTTATCGCGTAGAACGTATTTTTGTAGTTCGTCACAGCCTGACGTTTTGCAGCTTGACCAACCAGTTTTTCGTTGTTTTCTGTGAACGCAACGATTGACGGCGTCGTCCTAACCCCCTCAGCATTCTCAATGACTCTCGGAGTTCCACCATCCATGATAGACACACAAGAATTCGTTGTCCCCAAATCGATACCAATAACCTTACTCATAATAATCCCCTTTCATAGGCAAATTAAAAACGCAAAACCCCTCCAGGGCGTCTTGCAAAAAACAATCAGAACAAAACCCAATCTAGGCATTCCGTTCAGACCGACAACACCATCGCTGCCGACAGCTCTCATATTACATCCTTTTTTAGAAAAGTCAAGCACTTTTTTAAAAAAAACACACTTTTCTTATGGCTTTTTCCTAGAGGCAAGTATATATCGCCATTTGCTTGTTGAAGGAAAAAATTAATCTTTGAGAGATCCTCTAGGAAAAAGCCCTAACATTAAGTTAACAATATGGCAATATTTTTTTAGAATCAGATCCTTTTTTAATCTGAAATTTCAGAAAAATGTTGATTGCTTTATTAATTTGCTGCTTTATTAATTTGTTATTAATCCATATTGGCGCAGCACATCTTCCACCGGTTACCATATTATAAAAAATATGTTAAAAAAGCGTTATTTTTTGAGAGGAATGAAGAATAATTTTGAAAATTAACAAAATTTTTACTATTTTAGTATAATGTGATAGTTGGTGGAGAGTGTGCTACGCAGACTGCCTCGACATTAAGTTCATGGCTTTTTTCTAGAGGAGCAATCAATCACTAAATTTTTGCTTTAATAAGCGAATGGCGATATACACATGCCTCTAGGAAAAAGCCCTGCACACTTTCTGGATACTACTAAATTTAGAGATTTGTTTTTCTGAGTTAAAAGGCCGGAACAACACATCATTTTCTGCACACCCGCCAGAATATATGCCATTACAACTAAGAATCTAAACCACCATTCACATTGTTGTACAGACTCACATATCTTTCTCCAACTGTTCGCAGCCCTCCAATGATAAACATAACTATTAGCGCAGCTACCAGAGCATACTCTATCAATGTTGCGCCAACCGAAGGCTTTTTAGTCCTAAAAACTTTTCTAAACAACCAATTAATCATATGTACACGCAATATTCTAACTAACCTAATTCTATTGCGCTCCTACTAACAAAACGTTAATCAGCGAAAACAAATACCACACCACTTTCTTTATCAAACACACAAGGAAAAAGCCGCTGAAAGAGCCACGCCATCTCAACAAATTTACGAGAAAATGACGTGGCACGACTTGACTACCCCTTTATGTGCATTACACCCATTAAGCGAACTGCGTACCCACTACTTTTGATGCGAGCATTAACTTTATGAGGAAAAAACACTGTTTCTCCAGTACCAAGAAAATCACGAAATTCAACTGGTTCTGCACTTAATTCACTAGTTTTAGTGCTGCGTACTTTTATGTCAAACTCTCCTCTCCAAGACAAAAAGCCTACCTTTTTCTCAAAACCAACTCCAAAAATTGGAACTACTTTTGATAGCTTGAAAGAACCTACACCATAAACTAATTCTGACACATTTTTTGACAACCCGGCTTTCACATATATCAACGTATCAATAGAATTACAGTATACACCGCATCTTGCTGATAAAGTTGGCGTGACACCCGCTTGCTTGAGACGTACTTTTCCAATCCCAAAATCATAACCAAGAGACAACAAGGTTTGATCAAAGGATTCTTTATTTTTACTACCGATAATATCCAATCCGAAATCCACTCCCAAATATACGTCATTATGAACAAATTTTCCGTATCCTGCACTGAGTGACCCACCAACTTTACTTGATTTACCACCTATTATGGTTCTATCAACTGCACCTTCTACCCTTAATCCTACAAGATCACCAGCACCATCAAAATTGATGTCGGTAGCTCTAGTTACACAAAATGCGTGAAAATCTTCCAAAATTTCATTGGCAGCATCTGTGTAGTCGCCTGCATAACCCCTAATGGGATTAACAAAACTTGCCTCATATGAATGCGACACATTAGTCACATCGCTATCAGATGAAGAGCATACGACTCCACCACCAAAATAAAACCCACTAAGATCCTCCCTCTTACTCTCCTTGCGATCATCATTTTCCTGAGCATCAACAGCATAACTGTCGGCATTTGACACCTGAAATACACAAAACAACAACCCACATACAACTAGTGCTTTCTTCATACCAATCCTTCTCCATCACTAAAATATTCTATAAAACACAACCAGGAGGCATGGTAACATCATGGATGGACACGTAAAAGTAGTTATAACGCATTTTCACAATTAAACCTTAAGATGTGCTTCTAGAGCAACATATTGACAAGTTTTACTTTTTCAATTGGTTGTATTGTGGTCAGCGGATTGCAGTAAGTGGTTTGTTACTTTACTTTGTCGATACTAATGTTACGCACACGAGCAATGTTTCGTTTATGTTCTTCATAGGTTTTTGCGAAAGTATGTCGTCCTTTACCTTCGTATACAAAAAATAGATTATCTGTTTCTTGTGGATGCAGCACAGCAATTATGCTGCTTCTGCCAGGGTTTGTTATTGGAGTTGGCGGAAGTCCATTGTACATGTATGTGTTGTACGGGTCATCGATGGTTAACTCACTATATTTTAGCGGATGCTCCAGTGCATCTCCTTTTTTGTGCGCGTATATCGCGGTTGGACACGACTCCAGTTTCATGTTTATCTTCATTCTATGCAGATAAACTCCAGCGATAATTTCTCTCTCTACGTTTGTTTCTTTCTCGACGATGGAAGCAAGTATCAAAGCTTCTGCCGGAGTTTTTAGCGTGCACTTCGGAGATCTTTTCGGCCATTCCTTCTTGATAAATTTGCGCATAGCTCTTTGAGCCATGGAAATTATACTCTGCTTCTTTGTTGGATACTTAAAACAGTAAGTATCTGGCAGAAGAGAGCCTTCCTGTGGAATTTCTTCTATTTCCCCGGACAGATTTTCATCTTTATTCAATCTTCTAACGAACTGAACAACAGAAACTCCCTCCGGAAGAGTGATTTTATGGATTACAACATTTCCTGATGCAACAATTTTTATTGCGTCAAAGAGTGAAGCGTAATGTGGGATGGCATATTCTCCAAAATTTGCACTATATCCAAACAACTTCACAATCTTTATCAAAAAATTAGTAATTTTGTAGTTGTTGGATATGTTTTTATTAACGAACAAATGTGACAAATTTTCGTCATCTGTTTGCTCAATAATGAGGTTTCTCTCCGGAACATAATTAGATTTTTTGTGCAAACGATAAGTAAAAAATGCTGAGACTAGCAATGACAGACAGAAAAAACCTTTCAAAAAACCAGTCGCTCTACTCTTGCTGCTATTTTGCACTTAAACTACTCAAACTTTCTAAATATTAAACTTGCGTTCGTTCCGCCGAATCCAAATGAATTAGACATTGCATGTGTTACTTTTCTTTCCTTTGGCTGTAAAGGAACCAAATCAATGAAAGTTCCTTCTGGATCATGTAAATTTAGCGTTGGAGGTACAACCTGATCCCTCAACGTCAGCAAAGTAAATATTGCTTCAACTGCTCCAGCGGCTCCAAGCAAATGCCCGATGGAAGACTTTGTGGACGACATAGATACTCCTGATATTCCATTTAAAATTCGTTCAACAGCTCGCAATTCTCCAATATCCCCTGGAAGAGTCGATGTACCATGCGCGTTTATGTAATCAATCTGATCTGACGAAATTTGTGAAAATTTCAATGCGCTCCTCATGGCTCTATAGGCGCCATCTCCATCTGCGCACGGAGCCGTTATGTGAAACGCATCGCTTGACATTCCGTATCCTACGACTTCTCCGTATATTTTAGCTCCACGTTTTTTCGCATGCTCCAATTCTTCAAGAACCAAAATACCAGAACCCTCTGCCATGACGAATCCATCACGAGATCTATCCCATGGTCTTGAAGCTTCTTCAGGCGTATCATTTCTTTTGGTAGAAAGAGCTCGCGCAGCAGCGAACCCAGCAACACCTATACGACAGATGGCAGATTCAGCTCCGCCGCACACCATTGCTTTTGCAGCTCCAACTTGAATCATGCGTGCAGCATCTCCGATTGCGTGTGTGCCGGTCGCACAAGCGGTTACAACTGAGTGATTCGGCCCCTTTAATCCAAATTTAATTGATACATGACCAGACGCCAAATTTATCAGGCATGCCGGTATAAAAAATGGAGACACACGCCGCGGACCATTTTCGCTTAAATTAACAGATGTGTTGTAAATAATAGGTAATCCGCCAATTCCTGAACCAATGATTACACCAGTGTCTTCTTTTTCTTCGTCGCTCATGCTCTCGAGACCTGCGTCCCGAATCGCCTCAGTAGCAGCTGCAATGGCATATAGAATGAAAGTATCTATTCTATTTAAATCCTTCGACGTAACATACTCTGCTGGATCGAATAGAGTAGACGCCTTTTGTTCGACATTTTTTGAAGGAACTTGTCCTGCTATCTGAGAAGCAATATCGCTAACATCAAAAGAGATTATCTTTTTAATTCCGGACTCGCAATTAAGTAAACGTTGCCACGATTCTTGCACATTAACCGCAAGCGGAGACACCATCCCCAATCCAGTAACTGCCACTCTTTTCATGCTAACTCTTATTTACATTTATTCTGAATAAATGAGATGGCATCCTTCACTGACTGAATATCCTGCCCCTCATCATCTGTGATTTCAATGCCGAATTGTTCTTCCAGCGCCATAACAAGTTCGACAGTATCCAAGCTATCAGCTCCAAGATCATCAATGAAACGAGCCTCATCTACAACTTTTGACGCATCGACTCCAAGCTTTTCTGCAATAATCGACCTAACCTTATCAGCTATGTTTTCGCTCATATTGTCCCTTTTTTATAACTCGAGCGGCAGAGTACCATAA
Source organism: Holosporaceae bacterium (assembly GCA_031284365.1). Lineage (GTDB taxonomy): Bacteria > Pseudomonadota > Alphaproteobacteria > UBA3830 > UBA3830 > JAIRMQ01. The sequence continues at coordinate 18,005 of JAISZX010000069.1, read as the reverse complement.
AAATTACTGGATTAAAAGTACGAGTGTGTGCGCTATTGATGACGTGTTATTTTTCAAAAAAACATTGATAAATGGCGGATTGTATGACATATACGTGTATGTAATATGGGGAGTTAAATGATATGAAAAATGGTCGATTTTCAGTGGCGTTGTCTTTAATTATTTCTGCATCTGTAATGCTTGCGGATTGTGTGGCAATTAGCGACGAATGCGCTCGCTTGGCCAATCGTGCTTTTTTACGCATTTTGAATGGTGTATTCAGTACAGAAGGAATGGATTATGGATACATATATGGAAAAAAAGGAATACAGCGTACGGATAATTATGAAGTGTTAATAGATGAATTAAGAGTGTTGCGACAAAATCGTGTTAGATTTCGCGCAACGTTCAATGAAGTGTGTGAGTGTGGACATCATTGTATGGAATGGAGAATCTCCCAATTCGGCGGCGAGCTTTATGATTTACTCAATGATGGGACGTTGTCTGTAGTTTTTTCAGAAGAAGATGTGAGGGATTTTCGTGCAGGATTGAGTAGTGAAGACATTGGCTACTTTACTTTTAGAACAGCGTTTCCACATTGTGTAAAACTTCCATGTGCTGTATTTATTCCAGCTGAGTTATCTAATGGTGACATGCGGATGGTTCGTCGTATTGTTGGATCTAACGAGGTGGATTTTATCCGATGCCCTACTGAAATTTCTAATAGAGTAGCTGGAGTTAAGCCTCGTCTAATGCCAGCAATAGAACATGAACCACACTTAACTTTTACAGAACTATATAATACAGTGAGAAAGGAAGGTAGTACTGTATCTCTGCGCCAAGTACGTTGTACAGCTAAAGCACGTGTCGATGATATGGGTGTTTGTAAAGGGGATGACGGCTTTAAGGAAGCTATCCTTGTATCAAAAAAAACAAACCCCTATCCAGTAAAATTTGCAAATCAAGACGAAGAGATTTTTTTAAATCTTGTTAATGGTAGCGGTGTTGACGAAATGTCGGTTTATAAATTCCGTCTTGGATATATTGTTGAATGTATGTTCATTGGTTATTATGGCACATTGGGCAGCGAACCAATCGTGGTTTTTGTACCTAAGGGATATAGCGATGTAAGTGCAATTAAAAGAGCATGTGGCGCAGGAGAAAAAGTAAGGCTCTCATTGATAGAATGTCCTGTTGATCCAGCTTTGGTGGCTGCACCGTTAGTTCATATTGATGACGATGAATAGCATATTTGTGCAGTAGATAGAAAAGCGCTTATCTTTTGGCCGGTGAACATCCGGGCAAATTTATTTATGAAAAACAATTGTTCGATCAATCTGTTTCAAAGACTCATTTTTAGCTATTTGAGCAGCAAGTTTTACCATTTGCTTCAGCTTGGTTGGATCAGAAAATAGATCATTGCAGATTTCAAAAATATCGTCGGCATTTTTTACTTCGAATGCAACTTTCTTTTGAGTTAAAAGATCACGTACTTCCAATGCATTGTCCATAAATGGACCATGCAGCACAGGTTTACCGAGCGCCACTGGTTCATAAATATTATGTCCACCTACTGGAACAAGCGATCCTCCAACAAAACATATATCTGCCAGACGAAAAAAAGTTCCAATCTCACCGAACGAATCCACACAGAAAACTTCGCTATCGTTTTTCGGATCGGATCTCAAAGAAAACGCAACTTTCTGCTGCTGAAAAATTTCGCATACTCTACTTACTCGCGTTAAATGTCGCGGAATTATAATGGTTACAATTGAAAATATTGTCCTCAGCTTTTTATGAGCTTCCAGTATAATTTCTTCTTCATTTTCATGAGTGCTTGCGGCAACAAAAACTTTCTTTCCAGTGCACAGTTTTTGAAAAACTTTCAATAATTCTTTATCGCACGGTAGTGGCTCATTTGCATATTTTAAATTATCGATGCGTTTTACATTACTCTTTGAAAAAAAGCTGAATCTTTCCGCATCAATATCCGACTGAGCCAGAATCGCGGTAAACTTATGTAGCGTATCCGATAAAAAACCTGAAAAATATCGCCACCTATCGAAAGACTTTTGTGACAATCTCGCATTTAAAAGAAAAATAGGGATTTTGCGCCTGTTGAGCTCATCTATCGCATTCGGCCAAATTTCAGACTCCAGAAAAATAGCCGTCTCTGGTTGCCAATAATCTAGAAACTTTTTAACCCAAGCTGGATTATCCGCAACCACAAATTGATGAACGCAGTTACCAATTTTTTCAATCTTCGGCTTTATGATATTGGCTGATGTTACTGTAATCGTCGTAATTAACACTGAAAGCTCTGGATGTTGCTCCCTGAGATACTTAATGTACGTCAGTGCAGCTGTGGATTCCCCAATGCTAGCGGCGTGTACCCACACGAGTTTTCCTTCCGGTCGCTTGGAAGTAGCAAGGCCAAAATGATTGACTATTCCATTAACCTCATCTTTTCCATATAAACATCGCACGTAAAAGTACATTCTCAGGAATGGAGATAAAATTGTAAACAGTACCCTATATACGCTAAGCATTTGTCAGTATTTCCATTGCTTTTTTAGAAGCTTCATTGATTTTTGATTCCACATAATTTACAGACTCCTCTTCAGACATTTCCGCGAGCTCTGCAGCTGGTATTGGTTTTCCCCAAACCATAACGCCCCTGTTAAACGGCCAAACAAGGATAAATTTGTCCCAAGAATTAAAACGATAAAACCTTTTCACACAAAAACTGAACGGCAGGATATCCGCTTTGGTTAATCGTGAAACCGCAACCACTCCAGGAGAAAGTTTGTGCCGAGGACCTTTAGGGCCATCCGGAATAATAGCTACATACTCTCCAGACTTAACTAATTTAATCAATTTTTTTGCAGCGGCCATTCCATTTTTTCCGGTGGATCCAAAAACAGCCGGCATTGAAAAATTCTCCACCACTCGAGCTATTAAACGCCCGTCAGTGTGATTAGATGCAAGCACGTGTAAGCGCTTTTTCCACTTCCAGGCACATGGAGCCATCATCAAACGATCATGCCACAGACACACAACAAATGGAGCTCCATTTTTATGATAGGAATCCGGAATATCTTCTCCAATAATCGTCCATCGCGTTGTACAAAAAGAAAATTTCATTAAGAATGACGCTAACTTCGACGCAATAATCTCAAATTTCTCTTCTTTTCGAACCCTTTTAAGGTAAATCAATAAAGCAATTTTTATTTTTGCGAAATTCAATTGCTACCTCGACACAAAGTCTAAAATCTTATCTACAACTGAGCGTACATCTGGCTGCGGTAAAATCGGAAGCGAAGTATCATTGTGCATACAAATTATAACTCCGGCATTTTCGTTTGCAAGGAAATCAACTTTCTCCAAAGCAAAAATTGGTTTCTCCACTATTTTGTACGCGCAATAACCAATTTCACAAATCAATCCTGCCAGCTCATCGCGATTTGTTTCGCATGATTTTAGCGCATCACGATTGATTCCCAATATTATAACAGGACGATATTTGTCTATCGTTTTTTTTGCTCCTCGCAGAGCTTTTACCTCGCATCCTTCAATGTCCAATTTTATTAAATCTACACGCGTTATTTTCTCAGATTCCACAAACGAATCTAGAGTAGATGTTTCAACACTTTCCTTTCCAATATTGTCTACGCCTTTGCAGCTAATTTCTGACCCCAATGTGTTTAAAGCACTTCTTTCCTCTGTAGCCACAAGCAATTGGGCAGTGCCATTCTTGTCAGAGAGCGCCAATCTACGAGGAAAAATTACACCACCAAGATCATTTAATGCCACATTGTCTTTCAGTCTCTCGAAATCTCTACTGCTCGGCTCCAAAGAAAAAACACTACCGCTATTTCCAACTACTCTGCTGGCCAGCAGCGAAATATATCCCATGCTTGCGCCGACGTCCAAAAAAACACTGCCTTCCTTAAGCAAACTGCGAATCACAACCATCAAATTAGGATCGTAAATTCCTCTTACAAAAATAGATCTATATACTTCGTTTCCAGGATAGATACGCATATTAAAACCATGCTTCCAATTTATAACAGTTGGTTCCTTCAAACGAAGATATTTCCACCAACTTACCCATTCTTTTATGGATGTCGCTGAATCGCCAGAATATCTTTCCCACCCGATTTCTGGGGATACAGCATCACACAACGCTACGTTTTCCTCTGCACACCTTGCTTGACTTACAAAAAATAACATCACTGCAGACAAAAACAACGCTTTTCCGAATCTAGACATATTATAACTCCGTACAAAAAACAACTATCCCAATTTAACCACCATACATCAAAATGGCAACGGATTTTCCGGAAAAATTAACAAACCTAGAACAAATGTACGAAAAAACAAATGGTTTGACAACTTTGACGGTAAAATCTTCTATGAAAGTCGAATCTTTAACATGATGAAGTTTATTTTCTATAAACCAATGTTATCTAATGTATTTTGCAAAACCGGATCTGAAAAAATTCTGCAGATCCGGCTTCTTATCGTTCAACGTTGCACTTCTGAAACTGCGATATCAGTTATTTGGTTGAATACACTCAAAAAAAATCTGATGCGCTACATACGATTCAATCTAGCTAATAAATCTATCTGTAGCTGCGGATTCAACGCATGGAATAAATTCAGCAGACAACGTAGATTCAATCCAGCTAATAAATCTATCTGTAGCTGCGGATTCAACGTACGGAATAAATTCAGCAGACAACGTAGATTCGAACTAGCAAATAAACCATGTGAATCATGCCGAGAAAATAAATTTCGTTGATTACGCAGACTCAATTTAAAAAAGAAATTAAGCTGTTCCCCAATATTACGCTGAGCGATGTAAGCAATGTGTTGCTCCGTATCTAATAGATCAAAGTAATTTAGCTTCTCACGATAAGTTAAAGTATTAAACAAGCTCCACTGATTAATCTGATTCAACATAACAAATAGATCACGCTGATTCTCAGGACTTAACGTAGTAAATAAACTCAGCTGATTCTGCTGATTCAACATAGCAAATAGATCACGCTGATTCTCAGGACTTAACGTAGTAAATAAACCCAGCTGATCCTGCTGATCCAACATAACAAATAAGTCACGCTGATTCTCAGGACTTAACGTAGTAAATAAACTCAGATGATTCTGCTGATCCAACATAACAAACAAGTCACACTGATTCTTAGGACTTAACGTAGTAAATAAACTCAGCTGATCCTGCCGATTCAATAGACCAAAGAAAGCTGACTGCTCTTCCCGATACAACCTATCAAAGTAATCCGCACGTTGTTTCGTATTAAATTGATCGAACAAAATCTGCCTATTATGACGACCCGTAGAAACAAATAGAATCCTCTGTTTATCAGAGTCAGAACCATTAAAATCACGGATAAAATTCGCATCACGATCCACAGCTGAAATACAATTCACAAACAACAAAGCACTAAAACAAACTATTTTTTTCAAAATAACTCCTCCCAATATCAACAAATTCATTATACACATTATTCTGTAAACAACTAGTAGTAATTGAGGTGTTAATAATGAAAATTATAGAGATATTAAAAAGAATAAAAGATCGTTGCAAGTATAACGGGAAGGAATATCAGCTTGTTTTTTTTCGTTGACATTTTGGTTAAACGCCAATAACATTGTGTGCAATGGATTTATTTTTTTAAGAGAGTATGGCATGTCAGAAAAAGAGAGAATTTTGGTTTCGAGAACAATAGCTGTTCCGGCGGACACGAATCCGTGGGGTGATATTTTCGGGGGGTGGATAATGTCTTTAATGGACATTGCAGCTGGTAGCATCGCGGCCAGGCTTGCGCGCGGTAGCATAGCGACAAAGGCGATTAAGGACGTTACATTCGACACTCCAATTTTCGTTGGCGATGAGGTTTCTGTATACGCAGAAGTTGAAAAGATCGGAAACACATCGATCACCTTGAACGTTTATGTGACTATTCGAAGGAAAAGTCAGGATCAAGAAATTCACGCTGTCAGGGGGACTTTCGTAATGGTCGCTCTCGACGAGAACAGGCGCCCACGCCCAGTCAGACAGAAATGGCAAAACGCATAAACTGGCTCCTCGGGACGGGATCGAACCGCCGACCCAGTGGTTAACAGCCACTTGCTCTACCTCGGAGCTACCGAGGAACATGCAGTATAGATATCAGAAAAAAAAAACGATTGCTAGTGTATTTATAAAATTTTCTTATTAGATTCTACCTCATCTCTTCTTCATAAAAATTTCACATATTTTAACCGAAAATAAATGGTTTTCGCGTTTACTTCATGATTGAAAGGGAGTCTTTAATGCTATGGAAAGTGGTTTTTGCAAATTATCAAAAATCATAAAAAAATCCAGCAATGGGTACATTTTCATGCTTATATGCGTACTGGTTCCAGTTTTGCTGCTGGCGGTGAGGTATTGCGTCGACGTAGTCAGCGACAATCATGCGAAGATTTACGGAGGAGGTACAGGATTTTACAAAAAATGCGCGAAGGATGCGGCTTTAGCCGTCGCAAAAAAGTGGAATCCTGGGCTTACGCTTAATCAGCAGAAAGGATCTTTGCTGCTTATCGCAGATGACATCTACAACAGAAGCCCATGTTACTGTAACACAAATGTGCATAGCGCGATCCCAGGACTAGAGGTGCGAAACGCAACTGGAGAATCCAGAGGTACATACAACCCACTGAAATTGCTGTGGGGCAACAGATCCGAAGAGGGAGATACATTAAAAATACCATACACGACTGTAAGCAGCACAGTAAGTGCTTAGTGAAAATAACTGCCGCTTCCTCAGTTGTCGCTTCCTCAGGTAAAGATGAAAAACTGGTTACATGGAGAAAAGTTGAAAGCAAAAAAGGAAAACGCTTGTTCGACATTCGCAACAAACTCAAAGATTATATGTGGTACGGAGGCTGGTGCGAGTGTGGACCCCCCGGATTTCACGACGGAAAGTGGATGGTAGTGCATTTCTTTGGGGATGTGGCCACCAGCATTGATAATGGAGAAACCTGGACGAAGGTGGGGGATGCTCCTTTTAACGAACACTGTAGTGGCGGAGTTGTATATCAAAACGGAGCGTGGTTCATGAAAAGCACTTATTCAGTGGCATGGAGTGAAGACGACGGTGTGTCCTGGACGAAAGGAGGCGACTTTGGAGGTGACATGTTCTTAGGCGGAATGGCCTACGACGGTACTGACAGCTGGTTTGTCCCAAAATTTGGTTATGATTCGGAAAATGAAGTGATGCGCAGCATCGACGACTGCCAATCTTGGACGAAGGTGGAAACTTCGCTGCCGATAGAATATTGCAGGAGAGTAGGTTATGGCAACGGCAGGCTGCTGATCACAAGTGAAATTGGTGGTGTTGCATACAGTACAAATTGCGGAAAAGATTGGACTCGTCAAATGAGGATGCCACCACAACTCGACGCTGATAGATCCTACTTCACTTCTTATGGAGGAGCTACTTATGGCGATGGCAAATGGGTTGTGATATCGACTAACGGAGCGGTGTTCGCCAGTGATGGTAATGGCGAAAACTGGACGCAAGTAGATGACGGCTCTCTCAGTAAAATTGCTTCTGATTCTGATACTGCGGATTTTGACGATCGGGCCGGATATTTAAACAAGTGGACAGGCTGCCCAACATTCAACGGCGAAGTCTGGTTGGCTGTAAAGTTTGACGGCACTGTCGCCATAAGTGGTGGCTCGAGAGTAGAAGAAGGATCCATCAAGTTTACCAACGTCACAGATGATTTCAGTGAGCACAAAATCAACGAGCAAACAACACTCTACATAGAGCCATCTAAAATCTCAGACACAAAAGACTCAGATGGTAACTACTATGTTGAATTAAATATGAAAAACATCCGACTCATCTCCGCGGAAATTACAAATCGTCCGTATACGAAAGATTCAACAACACAAGCCATAGAATTTGAAAAGCCGCGTCTTCCACAAATGTCGCGAGTCATTGATTTTTCTAAGAAGGCAACGGACGGAACGTTCTTTTACAATATTACAACTAACGGAACTGATAACGGCACTGAAATTAATGGCAACAGCGACAATGACTATATTCTTTACTCTGATATATCAAGCGCAGATATTTCAAAAATGGGAATTCGCTGGAATACGACTCTCAATTGTTGGGAATATTACGATAATGACAACGTTCGTAACGTTAGCGCATCACTATGTAATCACATTAATTGTCAAAACTATACAGGAGATTTATATCTACTGATAGACGTACCATATAATTTAACTGAGCAACCGTATTTTTATTGGTACCGTAATACTGGATATGTCGAAGAATATGTTGACGCTGGTTTAACTCGTAAATTCGACGCATTTTACGATACTTGGAATGATAATGGTAGTAGATTTCGCTATGCTTACGAAATTTGTAAAAGCGGCGTCGGTGGTATTCCTGCGATTGTTGGAGGAATGACTATGCCAATCAACGCAGTACTGTACTATGGAGTTGGGGCTGATAGTAATAATCCGCGGCAACGGCATTATCACACATGGCAGAGCGATACAAATGGGACTGTGCTTTGCGACGCAACTACTGCATGTCAAAAGGCCACAGTCGATGCCATAAAAAAACTAAAAGCTGATTACGGCGAAAATATCCGCATCTACGTGATAAAATACCGCAAACAAGGGAAATACAAACATAAAACCACTGGGATTGAGACAGACTTCGTCTACGATTACATAGATTCCTGCGAAGATATTTACAACGTTTACGATGCTGCTACTAGTGCGAATATTGCTACTATACTAACAACAATTGCAGCGGATATCAAATCTTTTGCCGCATACTCCGCGGCGCAAAATCAATAATTTTTGGCAAATGAAAATATTTTTTAGGATTATGTGATTTCTGTGGTAAAATGATATAAATTGCTTGAGAATGTTTGATTGTGAAATTTTGGGTATAAATGGGTAATGTTGTTGGTGTGATAGGTGGCGCTGGAGTAGCAGCGACGAATAAGTTGTTGGAGTTAATAGAAAAAAACGGAGTCATGAATGGTGCGTACAGGGATTCGCATCATCCAGAAATGGTGGTTTATCAGGCTACAAAGGCTCCTTCTAGAAGCATGTTCCTAGAGGGAAATGGAGCTTCTTTTGTTGAAGATTATATTGTAATATCAGAGAAGCTGAAAAGTGCTGGTGCAACCATGTTGTGTATGTGCTGCAACACCGCTCACTATGCAATTGATGAAATACAAAAGGCCATTGGTCTTCCATTCATAAATTTAATTAAAGAAGTTGCTTTAGAAGTTGCTAAAAAGAAAGTAAAATCAGTTGGATTGGTTGCATCCGAAGGATGTTTAAAGGCAAAACTCTACGAAAATGCGTTTTTAAATGATGAGATTCACATAGTTTATCCGGATAATGCAATGCAAAAGGAGGTAACAAGGGGAATATGTAACATAAAAAATGAAAAGAGATTCTATCCTGAGCAAAGCGAGGAAAGACCTAAAAACATATTTGAAAAAGTAAAGGCACATCTTATTTCCAAAGGCGCCGATGTTGTTGTTGTGGGGTGCACTGATGTGAGAGTTGACTTTGAATCCTCAGAAACAATTGATTCTTTGGAAATTTTAGCCGGTAAAATTGTTGAATTATCATGAATAAAAGAAGTCTTAAATTTTTTGAAGAAATAGCGGCTATTACCTACGACATATCTTCAGTGAAGCTTGCTAATAAGAGTGATTTTACTCGATTAGATGCCGATTTTATACTGAAATATGCAAATAAAGAGTCCAAAATTTTAGATTTAGGATCCGGAACTGGTTTAATAATCAATAAAATATATAAAGAAGTAAAAAAAATCGTGGCGGTTGAGTATTTTCCGGAGTTTTCTAAATTCATTGAAAAAAGCGATAATATAAAGGTAGTAAATGTTGATATTTTCAAATATTCAACAGAAGAAAAGTTTGATCTACTGACTTTGTTTGCTGTTATGCACTACCTGAATGAAAGAGAAGCGATAGAAATATATTCTAAATACATCTCTTTTGTAACGCCTGGTGGAAAGATTTTAGTAAAAAATCAATTTGGTATAAACGAAGATGTTGAAGTTTCCGGCTATTCTGAAGAGCAAAAAAATAATTACTACGCACAGTACCGACACATTGATAAAGAAATAAGGATTCTTTCTGATCTTGGGTGCAGAAATATAGAAGTGGTTGACATCTATCCGCCAGAATGCAATCGCTGGAGTAACACACACTTTTATGCGATAGCTGCAGAAGTGTAACGCTTTACTTTTTGCCTGTTTCTGTTAGAAGAATATGTATTCTGATTTGATACAAAAATGAGGACTAACACAAAATCCTTAATTTACTGTATGATGTTGGTCGTTTCGATGCATGTAAGGAGATTCTATGGAAGAAGATAAACGCAACACAATATTATTTTTTGCAATTTCTATGCTGATTATGCTCGGGTATCCGTATTTTTTCGAAAATAATAGAGCAGTAGAACAGGTAATCGTTAAAAATACACAGGAAAGTACTAATGTAACAGCTTCTGTTTCTGATCCAATAGCAACAGCAATAGCACCAGTTCAGCAGGCAAAAGTAGAGAATATTCAAATAGAATCGGAAACTCTATCTGGAGTAATTTCATCCAGGGGAATGAAAATCGACAATATAAAATTAAAAAAATATCTAAAAGATCAGGATAGTAAAGAAAATGTTCAAATTTTGAGCAATGATGGTATGAATTATTTTGCGCAATCCGGTTGGGCTTCGGATGATCTAAATATAATTCTTCCGAACGAAAATTCGTGCTGGAAAGCAGACTCTACATTACTTTCAAAGGATTCACCGGTAACATTGACCTGGGATAACGGAAACGGGTTACTTTTCGAAAAACAAATCTCCATCGATAAAGATTTCCTCATAACCATAGTTGATCGTGTGAAAAATTACGGCAGCAAAGAAGTGTTGCTCAAAGCTGTCACAGTCGTTAGTCGAGAATTTGAACCAAGTGATAATTCAATGAATTTTTACGAAGGGCCGCTCGGATATCTCAATGGAAAATTAGAAGAAGTAAAATATGAAGATATCTCCAAAAAGCATGAGATCCGTTATCAAACCTGCGGTGGATGGTTCGGCATTACAGATAAATATTGGCTGACGGCATTTATACCAAATCAAAAAACTAACCATACGGTTACATACAAGCACTCTATGGGCGGGAGTAAAAATATATACAAAGTTGAAGGTGTTACAGAGGCAATTACAATTGCGCCGTCCGCTGAAGTATCAAAAACGCATAATTTGTTCGTAGGTGCAAAAGAAATTAACACGCTGGACATGTACGAGGAAAAATTGCAGGTACAGCATTTCGACTTGGCAATTGATTTCGGGTGCCTGTATATATTAACGAAACCGCTGCTCTACGCACTGGCTTACACAAAAGATTTTGTTGGAAATATGGGGTTGGGAATTCTGTTGATCACGCTTCTGATAAAGCTGATGCTATTTCCATTGGCAAACAAATCTTATCGTTCCATGAACCGCATGAGCGCTCTTCAGCCTAAAATGCTGGAATTGCGGAAAAGGTACGAAGGAGATAATGCTAGACTCGGGCAGGCAATCTCAGAAATGTACAAAAAGGAAAAGATTAACCCGTTGGGGGGGTGCCTTCCAATTTTGCTGCAATCTCCGGTGCTGTTTGCACTTTACAAAGTTTTGTATATTTCGATAGAAATGCGGCAGGCACCGTTTATTCTGTGGATCCATGATCTGTCATTGCCTGATCCTCTGTCTATATTCAATCTCTTCGGCCTGATTCCAATAAATCTTCCAGAATTTCTACAGATCGGAATTTGGCCACTGCTGATGGGAATTACCATGCTTTTGCAGCAAAAGATGAGCCCGGCACCTGCTGATCCTGCTCAAGCCAATATGATGCTTATAATGCCGATAATGTTCACGTTTATGTTCGCGCGGCTGCCGGCTGGGCTGGTTTTGTATTGGACTTTCAGCAATATTCTTGGAATCGCGCAGCAATATATTATCAAGTCATTGGATGAAAAACATTTAGAAAAGGCTAAAAAATCGTGATTTCGTTAAAAGAATTGTTTGGCTCTGACTGCAAATTTATTGCCGGAGCAGCATCTGCGGAGCAAATTCCTGATAATTTTATGCCAGAAGTGGCTTTCGTTGGTAGGTCAAATGTTGGAAAATCATCACTTATTAACGCAATTGTTGGACAAAAAGATTGCGCGCGCGTTTCAAAATTTCCGGGGCGAACACAGCAGATTAATTTTTTCTCACTGCTGGATAAAATCTCGCTTGTTGATCTTCCTGGATACGGATATGCTGCAATTTCAAAAAAAATGCGAAAAACGTGGGACGATCTGATTCTGAGTTATATTACCGGAAGACAGAATTTGCGGAGAATCTTTTTGCTTATAGATTCTCGTCACGGAATCAAGAAAAATGACGAAGAAGTCATGTGGATTCTGGATGATTCGGCTGTGCCGTACCAAATTGTTCTCACGAAAATCGATAAAATTGCAAATGTGTCAGATATTAAACAACAAATTTTGTCGCAAACTACAAATCACGCGGCGGCTCACCCTTTAGTTATTGCTACCAGTTCTGAAAAATCAATTGGAATTAATGAGCTCCGCGTGGAAATTGCTAATTTTATTTAATTGCAAATATTTTTTTTAAATTAACCTTTCATCAATCATTTGGTTGTATTGTTGTTGTGTTAGAGGTAAATGTTCTTTAATTTGAAAAAGAGGGGGAAAGATGAAAAAAAAAATTTTTTGTATTGTAATGAGCTGTTGTTGCAGTTTTTTGGTTACCGAAAAAGCTGAAGCAATGGAGCTATCTTCATATGATCAATTGAGATTTCCGCCTATGGTTGAGAATAACGATTGTAGGGATTTTTTTAATAAAATTGCAAGATTACAACCAACTGAAATGACAGAAGAACTCTTTAAAAAAATTGTTGGTTATGATGTGGATACCAAAAACTACATTAATTTTGCTAAAGCTGTTGCCAATAAATATGGAGAGGCTAATCCTGTGATTACACGTGAAAATGCCGGTAGTGTAATCGTTGATTGTATAAAAAAAATGATAGAATTTGCTGATGCTGTGAGAAATGGAGATCTTTACAAAAAAATTGCTAAATTCGTAGGAAGAGTTGAAATTCCGGGTGGATGCACAGGTACTGGTACTTTAGTTTACTGGGATGGCATGCCAAAATCACTTGAAGGCAGAGTAGTTATTACATGCGGACACAATCATGATGATTTTAATGACGAATCCAAGTGGGAAGAGAGCAGAAAATGTGGAAATTTTACTATTTACAAAGCTAAAAATGTGGAAGATACAAAATTTACTCCGGATACGTCAAAAGGCTTTGAAATCCGTGAACGTAAAAAATGTAGCAGAAGCAAAGACGTTGAGGCTTTTTATATTTTCACCGGTGGAGGTTTTTCACATTTTTATGATTTTGCGGTCTTTGTTTTAAAATATGCAATTGCTATCAAGGATAACGGAGATATCTATACGCCATCTAAAGCAACGAATAAAGATGATTTGGGATCGGTAATATGTTTGACAGATGATACAAAAATTCCAGAAGAAAATTGCTTCACTATTGGGTACGGAAAAGCGGGTCATCAATTACCTTGCGACCAAGTTGGGAATTTTTCAGGAAAGGATCTCAAGAAAAGGACAAAAACACAAAGATGGAGGTATAATGATAAATTTAAATTGTACGTCACAGACGATACTTTGTTCCTAAACCCTGGGGACAGTGGATCTCCCATAGTCAATGCAAATGGAGAAATGGTTGGTATTGCCACCGGAAGCTTAAATTACTCAATTGTTGGTTTTGCTAAAGAAATAAATAAGCTGTGTGAGTTGTACGCAAATAAAAAATCGTAAGTGATATTGTAAAGTAAGGCGGTATGAAAAAAGATTTGTGGTAACCTCTACTAAAGAGTCTCTTTTCATTCCGCTACTCCCTAACAAAAAAACTAAGGTAAATTATCATCGAATAATCCTGATTTAGGTGTAAAGAAAACAACAGTACCAAAATATTTTGTATAGGCACCGACTGTTCCTGGCGTTGGGCTAGGATTTATTAACCGAAATCCGAATGTTGGTTTTCCACCCCATCTTGTGTCGTAGTAATATCCAGTTTCGAATATAATTCTTTGTTCACCAGCTTTAATAAAAAGTCTCGGATGCAAAACAGTTGAGTCACATTCCTTCTTAATTCTTGCTGAATTTCCGCAAAATATGCTTGCAGCAGATGTTGTTAGCAGTTGGCCTTCTGAATTAGTGGTACCAGCACCAGACGGAGACGCTCTACCGTCTATTTCGCAAAACATGCTCCACATAACCTTACATCTGTTGTTTCCAGTTCCACGAACACAGAGCAATGTTGTATTGATCTTTAGCTTGTTTGAGCTTGAATTAAATGGCGGCAAATCAAGATGACAAGGGTTATTGACTCTCGCAAAATCAGCATTGGTTACTCGTTTGTTACTTCTTTGTGCAGAAATATTTTGAAGCATGTTTACGGCACAATTGACGCAGAATTCGCTTTTGGCCTTTAGGCATTTGTATTTAAAGATGTCATGCGTATAATAAATAATGGTAATTAGTGTCGACATAGCAAGAGCAAATTCAATAAGAATCGCTCCCACGTGAGGCTTTCTAAGAGCCTGCCCCCCCCCCCCGTTGCATTACAGTCACAATCTCAAGTAACATTTTTGCTCCAATGACTAAACATTCAATATTATAAAGCGAAAAAGTTGAAAAAATACTAATACCATTTAGTTGATAAAATCACCCTCGCCTGGAGCGAGGATGTTCTATAGTGTTTTACACAGACTATTTTAACCTTTTTACTGTTTGCATGAGAAAATCAGTACCGCGACCAGAATCTGGAGCAAGAGCAGCTGGATCAGTAATATGTACTCCATCATCAGAAACAACTAGTCCAAGATCTCGCATAAGACCACTGAATATTGATTTCATAAATTGTACACCGCAGTAACGTAAAATTGGCATTGGCATACTCTCAGCGGCAACATCAAGATGTGACTCGGGAATTAATGGTACCCTCCTTTGACAACCAATATCAAGCTGTTCAGACACAATATCTCGCCCATAATGAGGAACATAGCGTGTAAAAAGCGCTCCGGATTTTCCAATGGAAAATTCACCTGAACAGCTCACAAAATCTCTTCTAATGAAAAGCGAGCGGTTACTTAACTCCACATCCAGCCAATTTGCAATTTCTGCCCCCTTTTCTCCACTTGCTGGATAAATAGTAATAAATTTTCCGTATTGTGAGTACCAACTCCCGAATCTTGCGTTAAAGTAAAAACGGCACACAACATCCGCAGTGGGTAATATTTTGAATTTGACGTTTTTACTCAGCAGATAGGGAACAACAACTCTAGCCACCTTTGCAGCAGAGAGTGGAGTTGCAGTCACATGTAACTTCCATCCGCCTATATCACTATTGGCCACTGGCAAATTAGGATCTGGCGGGCACCAAAAAGTAGGTACTTCACTACTCGCATGTTTAAAAAACATATCCATTCTCAGCGGAAATGAGACACGACAGAATTTTTGGCTACCCGGTTGTGTCTCAACCCCTCTGTATAACTCGCGACCATCAACACCATCAACTATAAAATCATAATCTTCTCCATCAATACAACCTAATATGTGTCGCTCTCCAATAGAATGTCCTATTTTTTCTCGGGTATAGATCGTTGTAAGAAATTCCATGTATAAACTGTAAGATGTTCCGCTATCCCTTTCAATTTCATCTTTCTTTTCTTGCCAATCACTAGTACACCAAATAACGCCGTCTCTAATGAGGGTTGGATCTTTTCCATTTAATATGTCTCTTATAAAAAGTTCTGGTTTTTGACTTAATTCGTTGGCAAACATTACAATATGGCGATAAAGATAATTTGCGATTGCAAAATTCTTCCTCATGGAATTTTGTAAATGACAATGTATCGTTTTGCAACGCATCTCCTTTGAAGGTTCAATTGTATTTCTTAAGTAATCAAGCATGGCGAATACACGATAGCTACAAACTGAATCCTTTAGAACAACTTCGAGGAAGTTATCATACGAGGTAATTAATTCAAAAAAATTTTCTTTCGTAGGCTCCTCAACAACTTTTTTGGCTAAGGCCTCGGTTTTTTCTTCATCTTCATCCCATTGTGCTTTTGTTTTCTGTATTACTTCATCTACTCTATCCGTAAAACATTTAACCAACTGATCAATTGAAAATTTTCTAATATTTTCAAAAAAAATAGATGCCCGCCCACTTGCTCCTAAGTAATTTCTACCTTCTGAAGCGGGAACTCCAGGTACTCCATCTACATCAGCTGCAAAAACTTGAGTCGCGCACAAAACAACGATGCACAACAATATTCTCTTCATTTTATCCCCCAATTCAAATATGAACTGCAAGTATAGTATATCAGCACAACAAATACAACATCTATTGGAGCAATTATTTTTCTAAAGTGGTAAAACACTCTTAAGCACCACATTATACCAAAAGTGCAAATTTTTTGTTAATTTTCGAAATTGTTTTTTGTTTTACTTGAATAGGTTTTGTATACCTTAGCTAATCCAGAATAATGGATATTTAATTTTTGAGGCGGAAATGTTGTTTAAAGTTATGACTATAATGCGAAGGGGGAGGCAGGCTCTTAGGAGAGCTCGTATAGGAGCGATTTTTATCGAATTTGCTGTTGTCATTCCGGTACTAGTTGCTGTTTTGTACTATCTACACGATGTGCCAAAATACAAGAGGATGTATTCCAGAATGGGATTTTGCGCCCACGAGATGGCAAGTATTTTGCAGAATGTGTCTCAAAATAGACAAAGCAAAAGAATAACGAGACGGGATTTTGCTTACGCAGCTTATGCATCTTCCTTGTCTTACTACGGTGGAGGAACGAAACAATATTTTTATGGGACAAGTAGCATTCCTTTTGTGCATCCAGTACTTTATTGCGTAAAAGGACTTACCAATGGAAAAGCGAGAATTGTTTGGGGAATAAGACAAATGTGGTTCATGCCTCCTGATAAATATATCGAACCTGCTGTTGACGCAAAGAATTATTCCGTTTTGAGTTTGATAAAGGTGGATATCCAGACAGATTTTCCAGCAACTAGTATTTTTCCGACATTAAAAATAAAAGATGGAGAGATCAAGATGATACTTGAAGTATTTTTTCACTGTCATTTAGGTCGTGCTGGAGCTTCTGATTATTTTAAATTTTTACTGTTGTTACCGAGGTTGGAAGGAGATCGCGCATTTTTTAACACGGCCATTATTTTCACGCCAAAACAAGAATTATTCAATGAAGCTGTGCCGCAATCATTGTGATGTTTTTTCTCGATGTCAGCGATTTTTTAACCAATTCAGTGTTCTAATGGCTTTATGTATTTGATTAGAGGAGCAGAAATGTTATCTAGTATTGTGACAATAATGCAACGGGTGGGGGGCAGGCTCTTAGAAGAGCTCGTATAGGAGCGATTTTTATCGAATTTGTTATTGCCATTCCGGTACTAGTTGCTGTTTTATACTATCTACACGATGTGCCAAAATATAAACGCATGCAGTCGAAGATGGAATTTTGCATCAATTGTGCTGTGAACATGCTCCAAAATAGACCTCTTTCGAAACTAGTGATAATTATGGTAAGAGTTTAGGACTAGTTGTAGTAAGGAGAGGTGTGAGTTGAAGTTTGAAGTGGTAAAATGTCTGTCTGATGAGGAATTTCGGAGGCTGACGGGAGTGAAGAAAGCGACGTTTGAGAAAATGGCAAAAATATTAGACCTCTTTCGAAACTTACATTTGTAATTCCCCATTATATATTGCGGCGATCAAATTGAAGCGTAGTCCGAATCGTTTTCGACGATTTCTGTATTTGTCGGAGATTATTTTGAAT
>JAISZX010000036.1 GCA_031284365.1 Holosporaceae bacterium | reverse complement strand
AAATTAATTGTTAAAAACGCGCGCGCTACGTGTTCCAAATAAAAATCTATCTGCACCGGAAATTAAGCTCTCGCACCGAGTGGTCACGGATAGATCATCCAAAAGTCAATCTGCACCGGTATTTTTATATTATTAAGCTTTCGCGCCGAGTGGTCATTGACGGGCTCTCGAATTTTAAAATAACCCACATTCCCAATGTAATTATCAGACTAATTATTGCACATTAAATGTGTTATGTCAAGCTTTTTTTGAGAAAATTTATGATTATCTCCAGTGTCTTTTTCTGTAGAAAAATAATTCCCCGAAGATGTCATATAGCATTATCATAGCAAAAAAATACAATAAAAGCATTAAAAAAATAATCAAAATACCAAATTAATCTTCTTCCCATTTATTGCAAAATATTAAAATAAAGAAATCATTTATACTTTTTCGAATGTCATTGCAACTCCTTCGCCTCCGCCGACACAGAGAGTAGCAAGTCCACGCTTGGCGTTGCGAGCTTCCATGGCGTTTAAAAGAGTGACTATAATACGAGCGCCACTGGCTCCCAGTGGATGTCCAAGAGCGCAAGCTCCACCAAATACGTTAACTATCTCTGGATCTATGGAAAGTTCTTTAATAGCAGCCATAGCTACAACAGCAAATGCTTCGTTAATCTCGAATAGGTCAACATCATTTAAAGACCAATTCGACTTTTCAAGAACCAGCTTTATTGCCCCGATAGGTGCTGTAGCAAACAATTTTGGAGACTGCGAGAAGCTACTTTGTGCAACTATTCGAGCTTTTGGAATTAATCCCATCTCTGTTGCTTTTGATTCCTTCATCAGTAACATTGCAGCAGCTCCATCTGATATAGAGCTAGCGGAGGCAGCTGTTATAGTGCCATTTTTTCTAAAAGCCGATTTTAGATGCGGTATTTTCTCGAAATCCACAGAGAATGGAATTTCATCTGTATCCATCACGACTTCACCATTTTTATCCTTCAGAGTGATAGAAACAATTTCTTCTTTAAAAACGCCACTTTTGATGGCTTCACGTGCCTTTGTTAACGACTCTACTGCATATTTATCTTGATCTTTTCTGGAAAATGAGTAGGCAGTAGCTGTATCTTCTGCGTAATTACCCATAACGCATTGCTCATAGGCGTCCAAAAGTCCATCTTTTACCATGTGATCGACCAATACACCATCGCCGAAACGATACCCACAGCGAGCTTTCTCCAATAAATACGGAGCGTTCGTCATGCTTTCCATTCCACCGGCAACCACTACCTCGTTTTCTCCGGAAAGAATTGCATTCCTCGCCATCATTACAGCAGCCATGCCTGATCCGCAGATCTTGTTTACGTTTACGCAGTTTACTGATTCACACAATCCAGCTTTTATCGCAGATTGACGGGCAGCAGATTGTCCTAAACCAGCCGACAGTACGCATCCCATGTAAAGACTGTCTATCTTTACGTTATAGTTTTCTACAGTTTTTTTTACGATTATCTGACCTAACTCAACTGCTGACATCGACTTTAATTTTCCATTGAAAGCTCCAAGCGGAGTTCTCAACGTACAAACAATTACGATTGGGTCCATAATTCTCCAGAAATAGCCGTTAATTACAATTTATATTGAAAGTGTTTATTAAGTAAAGATGATATTATTGATATTTCTAAAACATTAATAAAAAGTGTGAAATGACATTCTGTATCCATTCAAGAAAAATAATTGGATTTATAGGAAATTCTAAAATTGCCATTATTTGTGGCATTGACATTTATTTTCTATTAGTGTAGCCTGTCTTATTGATGTAGTTTGATCGCTGTTTTTATCAATTGGAGATATACATGCTTACTCTAAAAGGCAAGTACAATGATGCGATTGTATACGCAGAGGATATCGATATGAAATGCGAAGATCAGATTTTGCAGTATCTGGATCACCCTATGTTCGCAGACACGAAAGTGCGAATCATGCCGGATGTGCATTTTGGCAAAGGCGCAACCGTTGGATTTACCGCAACTTGCAATGAATATGTCGTTCCATCCATAATAGGCGTTGATATCGGTTGCGGAGTGAATGCATATAATCTTGGACCTGGTAGTGTCGCTTTTGATAAATTGGATAAATATATTCGCAAGCATATTCCATCCGGCAGAGATGTAAACTCTTCCACTAACGAAATGCTTGAAACTGCATATGGCTATGTCTCCGATAACATTTTTAGTTTCAACGAATTTATGGAAAAAGTAGGTGCAACTGCAAAAAAAGTCAATTTCCCTGTTGGACGGGCATTTGCATCGCTTGGAACACTTGGTGGAGGCAATCATTTTATAGAAATCGATAAAGATAAAAATAAATCTCGCTGGCTTGTTATACATACCGGTAGCCGCGGTTTCGGATCGTATGTGTCTAATCATTATCAAAATCTTGCAAAAAAAAGAACAGAAAGTGATGATCAGATAAAATTTCTTACCGGTAAAGCCGCAAAAGATTACATAGAGGATATGAAGGTAGCGCAGCTTTATGCTCGCGTAAATCGCGCATTAATTGCGTTTCAAATTGGATGTGATTTTTTGAAAGTTGCTCACAGCAAACTAAAAGCAATTGAAAGCATTCACAATTACATCGATTTCGAATGTAAAGTAATTCGCAAGGGAGCAGTATCAGCCCAAAAGGATGAATTAATTGTAATTCCATTCTCCATGTCGGATGGCGCAATCATAGGAGTAGGAAAAGGCAATGCTGAGTGGAATTTTTCTGCTCCGCATGGAAGCGGTCGCAAAATGTCACGCACACAAGCGAAAAGTTTATCGATGGATAAATATCGCGAGTGCATGAAAAACGTCTGGTCGAGCTGTGTGAACGAAGATACGGTTGATGAAAGCCCTATGGCCTATAAATCAATAAAAAACATCCTGAATTTTATAAATGAAACAGTGCATATAACGCATCGCTTATTGCCGATGTATAATTTCAAAGCTTGCGAATAATCAGCAACTACAGTTTCTCCACTTGTAATTACAGGATCCATTACTGAAGGTAGTGTTATGCCAGAACCCTCAGGGAATACGTCTCATTTAGATTGTAAAATTTCTATACTCTTGGCAATAAGTGATTTTACATTAATTCTAGCCTCTGCATACTCTACACACCAAAAAGTCATTACAGTCAAAAATGTAGCATACATTTTTTTACAAAGTGTCCTTCTCTATAGCAGTACCACCCATCTGATCTATTCATAATCCCAGATTTTTTACTATCAACTCCAAGCATGACGATAAAGCAGTATATTTACTCAACTTATATTCTCGAGGCTCTCACATGTATCGAATCTACACACACGTAAATATAATCTTTATTTCTTCGAGTGTATTTTGTATAATCGCGGAGTTTTTTTATTGTGGAGGTGAAATGTTTCAAGTAAGAATCCACGGAAGAGGAGGACAGGGCGTTGTTTCTGCAGCTGAAATGCTGTCGATTGCTGCTTTCCTGGAAAAAAAGCACGCACAAGCATTTCCTAGTTTCGGATCCGAAAGAATGGGAGCTCCTGTTCAAGCTTTTTGTAGGATCTCAAACGTAGAAATTCGGCTTCGTGAACCTGTTCTTGAGCCAGATGCACTGATAATTCAAGATAGAACTGTGATAGAATCATCAAATGCATTTAATGGGGTGATGGACGGAGGTTTTGCCATAGTGAATTCACCTATTGAAATATTGCATAATCTGAAAAATGTTACGGTGAAATGCGTAGATGCCACTGGGATCGCTCTGGAACACGTTGGTAGACCAATTCCAAATGCTGTCCTGCTGGGTAGTTTCTCCGCTCTTACGGGAATAGTTAAAATAGAGTCTGTAATCGAAGCAATAAAAACAAAGTTTTCTGGTTCAATTGCCGAAAAGAACGTAAATGCAGCTAAAGCTGCCTACGAAAAAATTCTGATGGAGGTTTAATGCTTTACCAATTAGAAGGATCTCAAGCTGTCGCAAAAGCGGTAGCTTTATGCCGGCCTAAGGTTATTTGTGCTTACCCGATAACTCCACAAACACACATAGTAGAGGGAGTCGGTGAACTGGTTAGAAATGGAGAGTTGTCTGATTGTGAATTTATAAATGTAGAATCTGAGATGGCAGCTCTGAGTGTGGCTATCGGGTCTCAGGCAGCCGGAGTTCGCAGCTATACTGCAACATCTAGTCAGGGACTGCTTTACATGATGGAAGCTGTCTACAACGCTGCGGGACTTGAATTGCCGATCGTGATGACACTTGGAAATCGCGCGATTGGCTCACCGATCAACATTTGGAACGATCACTCAGATGCAATGTCTGCGAGGGATGCAGGCTGGATTATGCTTTTCGCAGAAACGAACCAAGAAGCGTTTGATCTCCACATACAAGCATTTAAGATTGCAGAAAAGTTGAAATGTCCTGTTATGGTGTGCGTCGATGGATTTATCCTAACACATGCTTATGAGCAGGTCGATATCCCATCACAGGAAGATGTTGACGCATTTCTTCCGCCATATGCGGCAGAGCACGTAAGCATGAATGTTAATAATCCAATGGCAATTGGAGCCATGGTTTCCCCAGAATATTTTATGGAAGTGAGAAATTTGGCTCATCTCAAATTTATTGATGCTCTCGGAGTAATTGAGTGCGTCGGAGAATTTTTCCAAAATAAGTTTGGCCGTGATTCCGGAGGTCTTTTGCGCGAATATTACATCAAAAATGAGACAATAATAATAACAATGGGCTCCGTCGCTGGAACAGTGAAAGACGTAGTTGACGAATTAAATTCAGATGGAAATAGTTTTGGGGCACTTTCAATAATAAGCTACAGACCATTTCCAGCTGATGCGATACGTGACGCTTTAAAAAATGCGAAACGCGTTATAGTTGTCGAAAAAGCTTTCGCAGTTGGAATCGGCGGAATTTTATCCCAGGAGATTGAATTGGCCCTAAAAGATTCAAATATTGAGGTAATTTCTGTAGTTGCTGGTCTCGGAGGAAGAAATATAACAAAATCAATGCTGAAAGAATGTTTCTTGAAGAAACGTCATGAAAAAATCAATTTTCTTGCGCTAAAAGAAGACATAATAGCTCAAGAATACAAACAAATGGTATGTGGAGGATGCAATGTCTGATCTTACATTGGGAAATAAATCATCAAAGGCGACATTGCAATCGCTCTGCAATAGACCAAACACACTAACAAGCGGCCATCGAGGATGTCAGGGATGTGGCGAAGCGCTTGGAGCTCGCTGCGCCATCGATGCAGCTTATCACGCGGCAAACGGAAAGATTGTGGTCGTTAATGCAACTGGTTGCCTGGAAGTCTTTTCCTGCTGTTTTCCAGAAAATTCCTGGAGAGTACCGTGGCTGCATTCCTTATTCGGAAATGCGCCGGCTGTGGCAACCGGTGTGGCTGCAGCCATGCGAGTTCAGGGAAAAAGTGACGTTCGTGTAATTGCCCATGGAGGAGATGGATCTACGGTCGATATAGGAATGGGATGCCTGTCCGGAATGTTCGACCGTAACGACGATGTTTTATACATTTGCTACGATAATCAGGCGTATATGAATACCGGTGTTCAAAGATCCGGAGCAACTCCTCCGCTTGCGAGAACCGCAACCACATTGCCGAACAAGTTTTACATTGGAAATGATCCAATGAGTGGGAAGAATGTTCCGCTGATTGCAATGGCTCATGGTATCCCATATGTTGCAACGGCCAGTATCGGAAACATTCGTGATTTGGAGGAGAAAGTATCACGGGCAATCAATATTCGTGGATCAAAGTATGTACATATACATGTTCCGTGCCCACTTGGATGGGGATATCCAACCTCTGAAACAGTCAAAATAGCAAAATTAGCAATTCGTTGCGGGTTATTTCCATTATTTGAAGCAGAGAATGGGAAATTGGTCGGATCTACACTGATAGAAGATCCAATTCCGGTGGAAGATTATCTTAGAATACAGAGAAGATTTGCTCATCTGTTCGGGAAAAGTGCCCCTCCAGGAGCTGCTGGTATTTTTCAGAAAATTGCTAACGAAAACATAGAGAAATATAGATTAGATGGAGGAATCTCAGATGACTAGACCTTTTGCAACGGTTCTTGAGGCATCCACAAGTCTCAGTAATAATACTGGATCTTGGAGGACTATGCGGCCAGAGTATGTGTGCAGAATGCCTCCGTGTAACGCCACATGTCCCTGTGGATCCAACATACAGCATTGGTTGTCGCTGGCCAAAGTTGGAAAATTCCGCGAGGCTTGGGAGGTTATTGTTAATAATAATCCTTTTCCTGCAGTAATGGGGCGCGTCTGCTATCATACGTGCGAAAAAGCGTGCAATCGCGGTCAATTCGACGAGGCAGTAAATATAAACCTAATCGAAAGAGCAATAGGTGATATTGCCCTTGCAGAAAATTGGCAGTTTTCGAACACAGCTGTAAGCAGCGGAAAAAAAGTTCTTATCATCGGATCTGGTCCAAGTGGATTATCTGCGGCCTACTTTCTGAAAATGCTTGGACATGACGTCACAGTATATGAAAATCATGCCAAACCTGGAGGAATGATGCGCTATGGTGTTCCCAGATACAGGCTGCCGAGTGATATTATTGATGCAGAAATTGACAGAATAAAGAATCTTGGAGTGGAAATCATATGCAATAAAAATGTCGATAACATTCAAGATATTTGCGATGTTTTTGATGCTTTTTATGTGTCAACTGGAGCTCATTTACCAACTAAAATAGATGTTAATGTAAAAAAAGGAGCTAACGTAATTGATGCGATTGATCTGTTTCGAAGGTTGGAAGATGATCCTGACAGTGTGCCGAATTTTAGTGGCAATGTTTTGGTATACGGCGGAGGGAATACATCTATGGATGCTGCAAGAGTAGCACTACATCTTGGAGCAAAAAATGTGAAAATTATATACAGACGCACGATTGGCAGTATGCCTGCCCATGAGAGCGAATTAAAAGAAGCTCTGGATGAGGGAGTTGAAGTTTTTTGTCTGCGCACAATCAATACAATTGAAAAAGGAAAAGTCCTAGTCGACATAATGGATTACGATGAAAAATCGGAGGTACTGTCAAAAACTGGAGATACTGAAACACTAAATGCAGATCACGTAATTTTTGCCATTGGTCAGTCAATAAATGAACGTATATTTCAAGGAATCAATGATATTGTCGTTTCGGAAAAAGGTTTTGTCGAAATAGATCAAAATATGATGACAGGAGCAAGAGGAATTTTTGCTGGCGGAGATATAATTTCAGGAAAGCGTTCTGTGACTCACGCCATCGGGCATGCGAAAAAAGCAGCGAAATGTATTGATGCATACCTGCGCGGAATCGAATATAGTGCTTGCGAGAGAAAAGAAGTAGCTAATTTTAAAAAGATAAATACAGATTATTTTAAGAAAAATCCAAGAATCAAAATTTCCAAATGTTATAATTGCTTGACGCACGAAGACGAAATAGTGTCGGAGGCTTTCCGTTGTTTTTCCTGTGGAAATTGCTTTAACTGCGATAATTGCTATGGATACTGCCCGGACAACGCAATTGTCAAGCATCCTGACGGATCCATGGAGATAAATTACAACTACTGCAAGGGCTGCGGAATCTGTGCGTCCGAATGCCCGTGCGGAGCCATAAAAATGGTATCTGACGAAAAGTAAATAATTATGAAGCCTCAGGTTGGCCGTCAAACTCAAACCTGAGGCTTTTTTTATTTAACAACATCCATTGCTATTTTTTGGGGAATCATCTATAGAAACAGTACCACTATATCGGTCTTTCTCTACGAGATTTCTATCAATATAGTCGACAATTACCGATTCGCTAGCACCATCAGCAGCAACAACACAACATCTAAAATTATTACTATCACATTCTATTAGCGCAGCATTTAATTCACCCTCTGGAACAAGCAAAATTATTTGTGAATCATTATAACCAAATTGTCTGACAAAAGCTAGATAGTCATTATTAAGTTTTTGGAATCCAACTGCAGGAGCTGCAGTGGCATTCCACATAAACGGAATAACAACAAAATCCGCATCCCGCAAACAATATCTTGCAGAAAGATCTCTGTACTTCACCGAAGAATTAGTATCAAAAAACATAATGTTAATATGTCTGTCTTTAAGCTCAAACTTCTTACTATAACAATCCAACCGTTGTACTTCACCGTAACCTTTCCTAAAACTGCAAAAAAAACTGCTTTTAATGTCTGGATCCCCAAAAAACACAACTTTACTGCATACATCCATTGCAGAAGCAGAACTGAATAAAACAAAAGCACACAAAATACTATTACAACTTTTTGAAAAAACATTACTTATCATAACAAAACCACTTTCCTTAATAAACAAAATTGTCTGTACCATACAGAACAAGCTACTTGTATAGCTATTAAAAACAAAATGCAGGTCAAAATTTAATAAATTATTATTTTTTTTCATTTTAATATGCATTGTACGATTTATTTTAGATAATCATCATAACATTAATGTAATATTAGCTTTCATTTATTACACTATCATTGTATTTTTATAGAAGGAGAGAAAGATGTGTAGGATTAGTGGTGCAAAATTTTTCTGTATTTTAGCGACCTCTTTTACGATTTGCACGAGTGCGGTTTGCACGAGTGCGGTTTGCACGAGTAGCAAGGAAATGGAGGACAATAGGAAAAAGAAGGACAATATAGAAAAAGCAATAAAATTGATGGAATCATATAGAAAGAATGAAAATGCACTGGAGAATTTTAAAATATTTAATGCACTGGAGAATTTTAAAATATTTGTGGATACTATCTATAGTAAAGGATCTGTAGATGATGCTTGGGACGACAATAAGTGGTGGGGTAATCTACACAAACACGTTGTTAGGGTCAATACTCTTGTACAACAAGATGGCAAGTTTTATCCATTTGTTGGAACTGGAACATTAATAGACATTGGAATTGAAGAGCTTAAAGGAAGAGTTGTCATTACCTGCGCACATTGCGTCGGCAACGATGTTACTGGAACAAATACTTGCTTAAAAGCAGGCAAGGAAGAATGCATTCAGCTTGCTAACGAAAAGGTGTTCTTGAGCGTAACTCATGAAAAATTACGATCGGAAAATCCGCTGCCTATTATCAACAATCCGCCGCCTATTATCAACAATCCGCCGTCTGTTATCAACGATCCGCCGCCTATTATCAACGATCCGCAACAACATGAGAATGATAAAAGCTATAGCGTTTTAAGGGCGTATTTACCTCGTAACTACACCGGCTTCGGCACAGAAAATGACGTAAGTATCCTTATTTTAAAGGACCCTATTAGAACCTCAGAAAATGAGATTCTAGAAGGAGAAAAAATCACTAAAGATAATGTATTGACAGTAAAATCAGGGAAAATAATTGAACCAGAAATGTATGTGATAGGGTATGGATTAAGTGCGTGTAATTCATCTTTGAATGACTGTTTCTTTGGCGATTTACATGATGCTATAAATGGAGGTTTTCTTGATCTGCGACAAAAACTGATGGGACATTTAGGCTTGGGAGTAAAAAAAGTAGCATCAGTATGTGGCGTTTCATCTTATGTTTCTACTTTATATTCTCGTGATTCTGGTAGAGGTTCGTTAGCAGGTAGTGGTTACAGCGGTTCACTAGCAGTATGCAAATTGTGTGAACAGAAAAAATACATTGGAATTTACGGTGGAAAATGTTTTAAGGTTGATAAACCAATTAGTTCGCAGACGCTGTTTTTTTATTTTCTAGACTGGGTGAAAAATGAGGAAATTAAAATACAAAAAGAAAGTAACCTAAAAAGATTTAATTCTTCTTCGGAAGTATCAAAAGTGCGCGTCTCTGATGCAAATTTAAGGAAGTTAAATTCCGCTAATAGAGTAGATAGTATGCCCCTCTAAAGATAATGGAAATGCCTAAAATGTAAATGGCATTAAAAAGGCATGTAAATTAATCATGTATATGAGGAGTATTTTAGTTTTTTAAAAAGAATAATTGCTCTTCATTATTAATAATTATTATGTATTTTCTCAATATTGATAAATTTTTGTCGTGTGCTACAATACCGTTATTGATAAGTGTTTCAGTTTAGCTTTTCTATTTGAATGACCCTTATCTGCGCAAATGTGTCCTTTTTCAAAAAATTGTGCACCAATTTGAGAATTTTGCAGGTTTCATGCTGGATCTCTAATCCGCGGCCTTTAATCGTTTTTAGAATTAGCACTTTATCTTTTCCGATATTTATCACTTTGTATGGTACGCATATGGCGGCAAAACTCTTTCCAACAATCATCTCCCAGTTGGAGAAAATTTCCAAATAATCAGGTTTGTTCCCGTCGTTTTCTAATAATCGTTTCGCTATGCAGGCCACAGCAACTGGAAATTGCGCAATTCTCACGGTAATTTTTTCCTTACTCAAGCAATAAGTATCTACGATGACGCATTCGCCACAGTACGCCAATGGATGGAGATACTATGACACACTCTGCGCTTTTCTTCCATACGCATACGTCATCGTTTGAATTCCCCACATAAACAAATCCGTTTTCACCAAACATTGTGACTAACGCCAAAGCCTTTGCTTCTGCTCTCAAATTTATATAAGGATCGCTTGCAAAAACACCATCGAAAATTCCAAGATAATCAGCAACTTTATTGGCATAAACCTGATTGCATGCGGTCGCTAGAAAAATGCGGCATCCATCGTTTTTTTTTTCCTGAATAAATTCCAACAATTTATCGTTATATTTCAATGAAGTAACATCCAAATCTACAAATTCCGCAAGCCTATGTTTCAGGTAGGCTCGACCGTGCAACAGCCACCACCCTACCCTAACAATGTTGAAAAAACAGCGTCCAATGCAGATCCCAATGGCTTTTAAAGTAACATCTTCATCTATGAGCGTTCCATCGAGATCTACACATATTGCATTCATGCTTTTTTAGAAACGCTAACCATGGTCGGACGCAGCAATCGATCATTGTACATGTACCCAGTTTGAAACGCCTTTATGACAGAACCAGATTTGTGACCGGGACTATCCAATTCACACATCGCCTGGTGGTATTCCGGATTGAAACAATCCCCTTCCCTCACCTCTATGCGTGAAATTCCATGCCTTTTAAAAGTTGAAACCAATTCTTTTTCGCACAGCATTATACCGTCAAAAAATGCCTTCAGACTTTCATCTGCTTCGATTTTTTCTTTAATTAGCGCAGAATTATCCGCAACTCTCTCAAAATTATCAATTACTGCCAGCAGATCCTTAGCAAATCTTGAATTTGAGTACTTTATTGCCTCTTCCTTTTCTTTTTCCAGCCTCTTTCTTAAATTCTCAGACTCTGCCACTCTCCTCAGAAGCGTGTCTCTGAGTACGCGTACATCTTCTTCCAATTTTTGAATCAAGCTATCTTGCTCTGCGTCTTTGCTTGCAATTTCTTGAGTATCTTCCTTATTTTTCTCTTCTTCCATAATTTTCCTCCAATTCTGAAGTCCCGAGCGGAATTCTATTAAAAAAAGCGCAACTATGCAATCTCTATAAACTTACTACACGATGGATGTGAAATTCGCTCACATAACGATTTTTTTCTTTGCTGCCAAAGAAAAATATTTTTCTTTAACGTAATATTAACTTTTATTTTATACAATAAAAGAATAAGAAAAGGAGAAAACAATGGAAAACGTGAAGAAGATAGTTCCTATTGTGTTAGGAGTACTGATACTTAGTGATGCCAGTGCATCATTTTTTTCTGAAAAATTCAACAGTTTGAAAAGCAAAGCGAAAAGCTTGTTTAGTAAAGATAGTGCATTAGGAAAACTTGCATCTAGCAGTGGATTGGATGTAGCCGCCAAAGGTTTGATAACGACAGGTGCATCACTTGCAACATTGCAGGTACAAAGTAAGACTAATGAGTTGGCTCGTACGCAACTTGAACCATTTATATCTAACGTTGAAGTGCAGATAACTGCACTTAAAGGGGAGATTGCGACAGCAAATCAACAAGTAGCTGTTAGAAGTTCTCAAATAGCACAGCAGGAAGCTGCGGTTCAGAGTAATGTATCCACAGGTCAAATGCAAGCACAAGAGGCGCAGACACAGATACAGCAGCTTGAGCAGGAGAAGCAGCAACTTAACATGCTAGCGAATACGTACCAACAATTGGTATCTGAGTTGGATGCGATGATGCAAGTGTTGATAACTGGAACTCCACAACAAATTGCTGGAGAAATACCAACTCGTTTGCAGAAAGTACAAGCATTGCTGGCTGGCGTCCAATTCTCAGATGCAGCTACCAACGCATTAAATATTGGTGCAAGTAATTTGGCTGCGCAAGCTACAGCGGAGATCAATGCACAAAATGCTAATCTGTAGAATTAAATAACGCAGACCAATTTATGAAAACGCATGAATTGTAAGCGCTGAATTAAGAGAAAAATGGTCAAAATTTTAATAAAATAAAAAATTTTGGCCGTTTGATTGAATGTTAGATCTGTTGCGGAATGTGTTTTTTGCGCTTTAGCATTAAGGCACAGCTGTTTTATGAATTTTAATTGGCATAGAGAGACATGATTTTTAAGAAAGTATTCGGCTTTGAGGATGGCGGCAGGACACACCATCTTTACGGCCGTTTCATAAAATTTTATTGATCCGAAATCTATACTCATTCCACATGAGTCTACATTAGCCTTCAATATTTTTCAATAACATAAAATATCATCCATTATACCCTGAAAAATCAACAAAATCTATTGTGTAAAATTTCAATGTTTATTTCGAAAAACGTCGCTCATGCATCTGATCTCTTAATCCCGCCGATGGCGTGTTCTACCACCATCCTCAAGCCAGAAATCACTTTATTTTCAGCATTTTGTTTCGGTGAAAGTTCTTCTCCACGCGGCTTTTTATGCGGTATCATCACGATGTTTCCGTTTTTTGCCATATTTCTTGGATATGCTTTGTCTGCCCAGATGGCCACTTCCTTCGGAACGTGCTCTAGCACAGAGCTTTTCTGCAGCATCATGCCTTTTTCATCGCAGACTACAGTATTTTTGCGAGTATGTCTTTTCTTTTTTTCCAGAATATTTACACCGCAATCCCTTCGACTTCCGAGGCCTTTGAACCGGACGCTCCGTGCTGTCAACAAAAATGTCCCTTACGCCAGAAAATAATTGCAAAAATTCGTCTACAGATCTAATTTGACGCTTCGGAAGTGTGACAACTCGACCCAAAGCACGCTTCAGCACAGGCAATAGCTTGCTTTTCCACTCGAATGTCACGCTTCGAACAGTGCCAAAAATAAACGCCGCTACGTCAAACGTTGGATAGGCCTTCATATAAAAAAGTATGTAGAAAAGTTTACGTTTTGAATCGGATAAGATGCCTTTGCAGCTACCGCCAACAGATCGTTGCCTCTCTTTGTTGCACTGCGTCTCCAGCAATATATTCTCGACTGCTGCGTACGACTCGCTGACGTGTTGCAACTTTTGCTGCAGCTACAGGTGGTGCTTCGGTGACATCGACTTTCCCTACAGCTTCTTTTGTACTAGAAGTAAATGATCGATTTGTCAGCTGTTCCCATCTATTATCAGACCAACGATCGACACCAAGCGCAATCGCCGCAGCGCGAGCGTATACACGACAGTCCAGAGTCTCGTTGCGATCCCTCATTTTTTGCCATTCGCGCTTCGGATATCCTTTTACAATTTTTGTAATTAGTTGCTCAGCTGTCAATTGCTTGAAATACTCGGTGTTATACTCAGGAAAATGCATGAAACCATGAGGAAAAGAACCATCTTCTTGCATGCGATTCTTCAAAAATGAGTAAATTTCCCCCTTGATCATCGACACGCCGATCTTCCACAGGCACACGCCATTGTTGATCTTACGACCACGAAAATTTACATCAACCTTCGTCGGAGCATTCACCGGCATCACAGAATTATCCACGCCTTTAATGGCCATTACTCGTTGCGATTGTTGCGCACGAACCCACGTATAAACTTCCTGCGTGGAAAATCCCGCATCAATTGCAAGCATATTTATTTTTCGATGTACGCCATCTTCGCCATCAAACTCCTCATTCAGAATTGAATCTAAAGATGGATGTATTGTAGGAGAGATTGTAGAGAAGTATGAACATTATCTTCAGCACATCACAGAATGGCCTAAAGATCATTATTTATCGTGGGGAATAGAACAAGCGATTAATCATTCTGGAGTTTATTAGATAGAAGTTTTGGGCGAATGATTGCTGGAAATTTTGGTTCCCTTGGCGTTTTTTTGAAAAATTATGTAATTGTTCATTATTAGAGTGCTACGAAGTATTGTTGTTTGAGTTCTAGTAATTAGAAGTAGATCTACTGTTTTGCAGGGGGGGTGAGGTTGTTGAAGTAAGAGGCTGGTATGCTCATTTTAGGTGGAATTTTGTAGCTCGCATCAGTAACGGTCAGTGACCATATTCATTGGTAGGTTTTTGCTGTTTTTTGACAATTGAGTTTGATGAAAGCTGTATGGCGCAAAGATTAAATGTGTGAACACGGTTAGTGCGCCTAACACAGCTCCAAAAGATTACAAATTACTTAAATGTTCTGCAGTTCGAATTCCGGAGAAAATGAATGGAAAGACCGAAAAGCTGATACTGGATGGTTTGAGAGACGATTGGAATCCGGATCAATTTTCTGGCCGTCTCAAATATCAAGTAATTTCGATCACTCACTAGACAATATACGCGTATGTTCGACGTGACAAAGTGCGTGGAGACTGTCTGTACGAGCACTTGCGTCACGGAAGGAGAAGGTATGCTGCCGGAAGTAGCTGCATTTTTCGATCTATTTTTAACAAAACATGATAAATACTCAATCAAAAATAAATCGAAAAACATAATAGAGACTCTTGCTTTCAGTTCTTTAACGCAAGTTAACAACAAACATGATTATTTATTGCTATTAACGTTAGTAGAAGATGAACGATTATCACTTGTTTCGAGTCGAATAATCCAGTCTAGGTTGTGTAGGGCTTCTTCTAAGCGCACTTCCAGTTGTAGTATTTAATTGTGTGTCCTGTACTCCTTCCTCTTCCGGTGCTGGCGATCCATCTGTTTCTTCTGTAGATTCTACATCGCTTCCTTGAAATTTCTGCTCTAAATTTACTGCAATTTTGTTCGAAGATTCTACCATACGGAGAACTTCTTTCACTCGTGATCCTGGTCCGTAATTAACTGCAGCATTTGGATTTTCTACTTTAGCAACTTCAGCTACAGGTAATTCTCTCGGAATTGTATTTAAAGCATCTAAAAATTGTTTAACATTGTTTAATATATTCTCATGTGATGATTGACATTTGGTTGTGGCAGCATCAAGTGCTTTTTGAGCATTTTCATAATCAATCCTTTTCTTTTGTAAGTTTTTTTGGGCATTTTCTAATTCTCCAAAAGACTTTTTAATTGTCGAATCTCCAATTTTAATCTGGTCAAAGTTTCCACTATCGATTACGCCTTTCGCACGATCTGAAGCTTCTAAAATTGTATTTGTTACCAACTCAGCTCCATTCTCACCAGAATCAATCTTTTTGTAAATAGATTCGAAATTTTTTATCTTAGCTTCTTTTGCTGCAATTAAATCGTCGCGATCCAGTTTTAATTTTTGTATATGGTTGCGAACAGTCGCATCATTCTGCTTTGAAAACACCTCATATTTTTTGTTGAAAACTTGTGTTTTTTTTAGGAAACCTTCCCAATATGCAATTTGTTTGTTAATGCCATCTATTGTTTTCAAAAAATTGGGAGCATAATTTTCTCCAAAGATGGAAACAAGTTTCGCGATCATTTCGCTATCAACTCCAATATTAAAAAAACCTGCATTTGATGTATCAATGCATAACAAAGCACTTACTACAGCTACTCCGCGTAAAATTCTCTTCATTTTATCTCCTATTTTATTGCCTGTATAGGATTATACATAAAGAATATTAACAACATGTAAATAATCTAAAAAAATTACATGCACTATATTTTTATTTTATGCGACTTAAGTGCATTGCATTAGTGCAGTATTAAAATATTTCATTCAGTGTATTTTGATCAACTTCTTCATTTATTTCTTTCAAAAGATCATGATTGATTTTTACTTCGTATTTTTTCTTAGACAAATATCCAACAAGCTGCTGGTACATGTCATCAATAATTTCGGTACGCAAATCTTTTTGATATTTAGCTTCGTCTTTTTTATCGATTTCCTTTGGAGAAACTATTCCATTTACTTGATATACAACAAATTTTCCATTTATTTCTTTATAATTCGCTTCTGCTTTCCCGAGGATAAACACATCTTCATAAATTTCACTAATAATATCTTTGAACTTTGTGTTTTTTTCATCACTAAGCTTACCAAACCTATCAAACTGCTGAGTTACATTGGACGTACACCCACTCTTGGCTGCCAATTTATTCAGACTATCACCGGTTTTTATTTTTTCAAAGAAATCAGCAGCCATTTTTTCAGCTCTTTCACGCTGCTGCTTGGCTATCCACCCGTCAAGTGCTTTATCCGAAGATTTTTCAAACGCGGCTACATGCTTTGGCGTTATGCTATCAACATGCAATAACCAATACAACCGGTTGCCCTTAGCATCTATTGCTTCGGAGAAAGAACTATCCGCTCCCTCGTCAACCGAGAATGCAATTGATAAAACGTCGTTTTTGTACGGAAGTTTCACAACATCGTCCGACTTTTCACTCTTGTTATTGGTATTGACGTCTTCCACAACAGTAATATTCAGATTAAACTTTTTGGCCACTTCATTCACATCGTCTCCAGCCATCAGAGCGTCCTCAATCTGTCGCGTTATTTCATTTGCTTCGCTTTGTAATTTCTCTTGCCTCAAATCTGCTTCGAGCTCTTTTTTCATGTTCTCATAGGAAGAATTATCCTTTTCTGGTGAATGATCGTAGGCATCCCTTATATCATCTTCGGTAACCTGAATATTCCCCTCAAGGCTGGATTCTGTAAGTTCAAGAACTCTAAAAGAGCGAGTTTCATCCACTGTGAATAGATCTGGATTGCTATTAAAAAATTCTTCCAGCATTTCTTGAGTGGGCTTTTCCGTAATTTTAAAAGAATTTGGGCGCAATTCCACCAAAGTAACATTTCTTCTCTCGAGGTTAGCTTGCGTAAAATACTCTAACTCAGGTGTTACTGATATATAAACAAACGGGGTTTTTATCAGTGCATTCTTTATGTCTTTTTTGGATGATTCCAAAAACATTGCTTCAGGCATTTGGATTTGCTGTAGAAACCCACGCAACAGATTTGCATTGAAACGTCCGTCCTTATCGCGAAACATGCTCATGCCGCTGATGTATCTCTTCATTGTTTCATCGGAAATGATTATTCCATATTCGAGAGCGGCCTGATCGACGATGTTCTCCCAGATTAGTTGATGAAGGATGTTAGCAGTCATATCTTTTTCATCGATATCTATCATGCGACTACGCAGCATACCAATCCTTCTGGCTTTCTCACTTTTTAAATCGTACGGACTTATCTTTACCTTTCCTATTTTTACCACGTAATCTTTTCCGGCTAATTTTTGTATAATTGTTGAGATTCCAAAAAATAAAACAAAGCTAAAAGCTAAAAAACTCAAAAAAATCTTAACGACTAGTGACTGCGAATGCCTTCTAATAAATTCTAGCATAGTTTCTTTCCTATCAACAATATCCACTATATTAT
This sequence comes from Holosporaceae bacterium, assembly GCA_031284365.1. Classification (GTDB taxonomy): domain Bacteria; phylum Pseudomonadota; class Alphaproteobacteria; order UBA3830; family UBA3830; genus JAIRMQ01. Next base: position 4,723 of record JAISZX010000036.1, on the reverse strand, counting down.
TAGCACTTGTTTTTTGTAGCAACCCAGGTTAAGGAGTTTTTTTATGGGAATTATCGCGGCGAATTGGAAAATGAACGGAGACTTTGATTTTGCAGACAAATTCATTAAAGAAATAAATATAGTAAATTCCAAACATATTGTAATTGTATGCCCGCCGACCGTATTGATAGGCCGATTTCGCGATTTTCAATACAGCGTTGGTGCACAAAACTGCTTTTACGAAGAGAACGGAGCATTCACGGGAGAAAATAGCCCTAAATTGTTAAAAATAGCCGGGTGCGAATACGTTATCGTCGGGCATTCGGAGCGGCGCTCAATTTTTCACGAAACATACGACATGATATTTAAAAAATGGCGTGCTGTTATCGATCATAATATGACTCCGATTGTATGCATCGGTGAGAGACAGGAAGAAAGAAGCTCCTGGAAAGAAGTAATATCCGACCAATTAGATCTTTTTTTGAAAAATACAGATTTTCTCAACGACACAACATCTTGCTTCGCCTATGAGCCGGTTTGGAGTATTGGTACGGGATTAGTTCCTTCATTGGAAGAAATCGAAGCCATATTGGACTTTATTAAGACTCTTCTAGGTGATAAAATTCCTTTACTGTATGGAGGGTCCGTAAACGCAAAAAACGCGGCACAAATCCTGTCATGCAAAAATGTCGATGGACTTCTTGTCGGCGGTGCTAGCCTAAAAATCGATGAATTTAAGACAATCGTATCGATTTAATAGGCATTTCTTCAAACAACTGATATATCAGGAGCATCGACGGCTTTCATACCAACAACGTGATATCCGGAGTCCGTATGAATAACTTCGCCGGTGACTCCACTTGATAGATCGCTCAGTAGAAACACAGCGGTTCCACCGACGTCTTCTAAAGTTGTGTTTCTTTTCAGTGGAGCATTGTACTGATTCCATTTAAGAATATACCTAAAATCGTCGATACCAGCGGAAGCTAAAGTTCTCACTGGACCTGCAGATAATCCGTTTACGCGAATACCTCTTCCACCAAAATCAACTGCTAAATACTTGATACTGGCTTCAAGAGCTGCTTTCGCTATTCCCATCATGTTGTAGTTTGGCATGACTCTTTCGGCTCCGAGATAGGTGAGCGTTAAAATCGAGGCATTATCAGATAGATAACTGCTAGCGTGACGACACACGGATGTAAATGAATAGCAGGAAACATCCATCGTATTCAAAAAATTGCTTCGACTGGTATCCATGTACTTACCAGTCAGCTCGTTTTTGTCAGAAAAAGCGATGGCATGCACAATAAAATCAATTTTTCCAAAATTTTTCTCAAGTTTTTGAAAAAGAGCGTCAAGACTTTGGTCATTGGATACGTCGCATTCTATCAATTCAACATTACCGATAGATTCAGCTAATGGTCTGACACGCTTGAGAAAAATCTCCGACTGATAGCTAAAAGCCATCTCAGCACCCTGATTTGCTAGCGATTTAGCTATACCCCATGCCAGAGATTTCTCATTAGCAACTCCCATGATCAGGCCTTTTTTTCCTGACATTATTCCCATAACAACCCCGCATCAGTTAAGATTTTTTATTCATAGCACTTTTCAAAAGCGAAGAAGCTTTGAAAGATACAGTCCTTCTTGGCGTTATATACGCCTCCTCCAAGGTCTTTGGATTTCTTCCAATTCTTGCTTTCTTTTTACGTACAGAAAACGTTCCAAGCCCACTAATTTTCACGTTTTCGCCTGCCATCAATGCACTACTAATTTCATCCAGTATATCCTCTACAATCTCTAAAGCAACAAACTTTGTAACACAAAACTCTTTAGTAATCGCATTAGCCAAATCAGCGCGCGTTATGGTTTTTATATTGTCATTTCCCATAAGAATCACCTTTTGTAAAATATCACAACTTTATTAGGGCTGATCCCCAAGTAAAACCCGCCCCCATTGACAACAATACAACATTACCACCAGAAAAAAAGCGAGCACCCACATCATTTATTGCCAAAGGAATAGAAGCTGCCGAAGTATTAGCATATTTATCGATGTTTATCAAAACTTTTTTTTCTTCAATTCCTGACAATTCTATAAATTTTTGAATTATTCTAGAATTTGCTTGATGCGGCACTAATAAATCAATGTCATTGACGTTCATATGATTTTCATGCAGTAAGTCGTTCAGTAATTCATGAAATTTCTCAACCGCAAATTTAAATACTTCGCGTCCTCGCATCTTAACAAAACCAGCGTTTTGCGTTGTTGAAACTCCGCCGGAAGTGAAAAGGCAATCGGCATAATTGCCATCGGAGTATATTTTACACGACTTTATACCACGATCTGTATCTTCTTGAGCCTGAAGAACCATGGCGCCAGCTCCATCTCCGAACAAGACGCAACTGGATCTGTCGGACCAATCGACTATGCGCGAAAATGTTTCAGCTCCAATCACAATGGCACATTTAGCTTTTCCCAATTTTATGTACGAATTTGCCACATCAAGTGCGAAAATGAAACCGCTACATGCAGCGTTTACGTCGAAAGCAACTCCACGGGAGATCCCGAGATTTTTCTGAACTACTGCAGCTGACGATGGAAAAGTATAATCGCCGGTAACTGTTCCAACTACAATTAAATCAACTTCATCCTTGGAAATATTTGCGTATTTCAGTGCATTATGCGCAGCCTCTGAAGCTAACGATGCAGTTGTTTCATTTTCAGCGATATACCGCTGACAAATTCCTGTCCGAGAAATAATCCACTCATCAGATGTTTCTAAGTCTTTCGGCAAATCAGAGTTCTTGACGCACTTTTTAGGCAAAGCGACTCCAAAACCAATTGGTACGGCGTTCATTTATCCTCACAACACTCAGATGCGTAGTGTATTTTTGATTTTTCCAATTGCTCCTGTATGCGATCAAATATGTTGTTTTTCAAGATATCGATCGTAAATTTAACAGCATTGGCGAAACTAACATCATCACTATTTCCGTGACTTTTCACAACTACTCCATTTAATCCAAGTAGAATTGCGCCATTATAAAGCCGAGGATCAAGCTTATTCTTTAAAGTACGAAGCGATGACGCTGCCATCAGAGATCCAACTTTGGAAAGCATGGATCCAGATAACACATCTTTCAACTCCGAAACAATGTATTTTGCTGTTCCTTCGATCGTCTTAAGTGCTACATTTCCAGTGAATCCGTCAGTAACTATGACATCAACGTTTCCTTTGCAAAGATCATTGCCTTCAACGAATCCAACGTAATTTTCGAATAATTTTTTTAATATTTCTGCAGTTTTCTTCACTAGACGTGACCCTTTTGCATTTTCTGTTCCAATATTAAGCAACGCGATCCTTACTTCGTTCTTATCAAAAATAGATCTAGCGAGCGCTTCACCCATGATTGCAAAATCTACAAGATTTTTTACAGTACATTCTGAATTGGCTCCAAGATCAAGACAAACTGTTTTTCCTTTTTTTCCTGGAATGGTCGATGCAATTGCTGGTCGATTTATTCCATCAATTGTTTTCAGAATTATCTTTGCGAGAGCCATGTACAACCCAGTATTGCCAGAAGACACAACGGCGCTTGCTTCTCCATCACGAACTGCACGTATTGCCAGCCCCATACTGGAATCCTTACCTAAACGCAACGAAGACATTACATCCATTTCTGCTGTAACAGCAATATCAGTATGTCTTATCTCGTAAGACGTTCCGCACGGAAGTGATGAAGCGTACTTTTTAAGTACAACATCGTTACCGAAAACTATAAAATGAAAACCGGAAGCACAAAACCTTGAAAGACCTTCAAAAACAGCCTCAGGAGCGTTATCTCCACCCATCCCATCAATCGCGATAATCTTTTTTAGATGTGCCATAATTAACTGGAACGGCGCTTATCTTTCAGAATATGTCGATCATTGTACATTCCGCAATTGCTACACATATGATGCTGAAGCTTCGATTCTCCACAGTGCGAACAAAAAACACAATTAGTCTGAGCAAGAGCCAAATGCGATCTGCGCATGTCTCTGCGCGACTTCGAAATTTTTTTCTTCGGAACAGCCATAGTACCCTCTTTTTAAAAACTCTAATATTTATTACACTAAAATTACAACATTTTCAAGATGTAACGATCTATTTTTTGCAGTGCAAGCGATCTTGTCCCAATTGCCATGCATTGTATTAAAAAAATCGTGTATTTTTTGCTGTGCTAAGCGTGGCGGCGGACGTCTTTGGCGTAATTTCTCTTGGTCAATTGGAATACCGCCGTAATTTAAAACTTCCTTCGATTCTGTGCGTATCCTTTTAACATTTGCTAAAGACTTAACTCTATTGAAATCCATATTTTTCTCCCAAATAATTTGAATAATATTTTTTATAAGCGATGCATGCAACGCTGTCAGATTGATTCCCTCAATCTTGTGGCATTCTATAGCAATTCCATGAAAAAGTCAAGTTTTTTTTGAGTGTGTGCAGGTTCAGTACATATAAGACCAGGGATTTTTCCCAGAGACATGTATATATCACCATTCGCTTGTTAAAGCAAAAAATTAATGATTGATTGCTCTTCTAGGAAAAGCCCTGACATTAAGTTAACAATACAGCAATTTCCGAGTTGATCGCTCAATTTTGTTTAGCCCATATTCCTAGAATTTGGGTACCTCAGCGACCGGAACTGCGTCGACTGCGAGAAATTTGCAGACTGATAAAATCTCTCAAAAGAGAGT
>JAISZX010000035.1 GCA_031284365.1 Holosporaceae bacterium | reverse complement strand
CCAAACCTGCCCAGTTGGCAAAGATCATATACGCCGGCCTGGTTCGACTAAAAGCGACGAAAGAAGCTCAAAAATGTGGAAGAAATCGACCTATTGAACTTGACTTCGGGCAGCCGGAGAGGGTTAATACGGTTGCGAAGATTGACAAGATGGAGAGGAAATGCAAATGACAAATGAACATGATCTGAACATAATCAAGCAGGTACTGAAGCTGAAAACCATGAGCCTGAATGACCTGCGAGACCTGTGGTACAGCCTCTACAAGCATGATCCGATATCGGATTCGAAGATGTACATGATTCCGCAGCTGGCTTATCGCATTCAGGAGTTAGCCTACGGCGGAACAGACGAAGCTACGGAGCGTAAGATTCAGCAGGTAGCTCATGATATCAGCAAGGGTAAGAAGAAGACATACAAGGCTCTGCTCGGAACGAAAATTGTAAAGGAATATAAGGACAAGCTGCACGAAATTTTCGTTGTGGCGGAGGGATTTTCCTACAACGGCAGAGTCTACAGCTCGCTGTCCGCCATTGCGCAACAGATTACCGGAACAAAATGGAACGGCTTAGTATTTTTTGGAGTGAAGAAATGACCAGCTTGAAGCTGGACACGATATTTATGGGAAAAGCTGAAATTAGAGGTCATTATGAACAATGCCATGAGTAATACAAGCAACGGAGTCAACGTTACATCGGTACGGTGCGCCATTTACACGCGCAAATCCAATGAAGAGGGACTAGATCAAGAATTTAATAGCCTTGATTCCCAGAGAGTTCTGGCGGAACGCTACATCCAAAGCCAGGCAGGCAAGGGTTGGACGGTGTTGTCGAAGCATTACGACGACGGCGCGGATTTTCCGGCGGCAACATGGACAGGCCAGCTCTGACAGAGCTGCTGAGCGACATTCAATCTGGCTTAATAGATTGCGTCGTTACCTACAAACTGGACCGCGTATCGCGCTCGCTGTTCGATTTTACGAAGATCATCCATATTTTTGACGAGCATGAGGTCATTTTCGACACGGTGACAGAGTCTTTCTCGTCCGCGAATCCATCGGGTCGCCTCATGCTCAATATGCTGCTGAGTTTCGCCCAGTATGAACGCGAACTCACCATCGACCGCGTGCGGGATAAAATCTCCGAATCCAAGAAGAAAGGCATTTGGATGGGTGGATTTCCGCCGCTCGGATACGATGTAAAAGATCGTAAATTGATTGTAAATGAGGACGAAGCTAGGATTGTGAAGATTATCTACAACAGATTTATCGAAACCGAATCCTGTCGCCGTGTTGCCGACGAGCTAAACAAAGCGAAATATCGCACCAAAAGCGCCGGAAATCATGGCGGGAAAGCTTTTGATCCCAATTATGTCCGAAAGATCCTGCTGAATGTTCAGTATAATGGCTGTGTGAAGCACAAGGAGAACGTCTACAAAGGCGAGCAGGAAGCTATTATAGACGAAGAAACCTGGGACAAAGTACAGAGCATTTTCACCCCCAACGATGCGCACCGCAAAAGATACGCAACCCAGTCTCCGGCAATGCTGCGAGGACTAATCGGCTGCGGAATCTGCAACTGCGGCATGACTCCGACTTCCGGCAATAACCATGGCCTGACCTATCGCTACTATGCCTGTAATAATCATCTCAAAAGCAGAAGCTGTCGCGGTCTGAAAATAGTCCCAGCAGAAGAAATCGAAAGACGAGTCACGGAAGAAGTGCTGAAAAAGATCCGCACCTCTGAGGTTATTCTCAACATCCAGGAGCTGAACAAAGCCAGCCGAAAACTATCGCCGGAGGACCTGAAAGTCATGGTCGATAACGTCTCGGAAGTCTGGAACGCCCTGTGTCCAAAGGAACAGCGCAAAATCGTCCGAATGCTTATCGCGGATGTTGATCTGCACGAAACTCACATGAATCTCGAGATAAATCTGGAAGGATTCAACCGATTATTGCTGGAATTTTCTGAACCAGCGTAACGTCGGCCCAATATTATCGAAAGGAGTTGAATAATGAACGAAGATCACGAGTTGCTGATTCAGAAGGTAAAAATACCCTTCAAAATCGCGAAACGAGGCAAACATAAGCCGCACATCATCAAACCAAACAACTCTGTGGACGAGAAAATAATGGACGACGCGCTCGTCCAAGCTCTCGGAAAAGCAAAACTGTGGGAAAACGAGCTAACGGTCGGCGACATCAATCTCGAAGAATTCTGCCGCAAAAAACACCTCACACAGAAGTACGTGCTGAAAGTCCTGCGCCTCAATACGCTCAGCCCGAGTATAAAGGAGGGAATTATGAACGGAACACACTCTAAAAGACTGGTCCTGAAGGATCTGCTACAGAAGCCATTTCCACTTGTGTGGGGAGAGATGGAGGAGATGTAATTTAATTCTCCAAAAGCAAATTTAATCTTTCTTTTTTACAACAATACGTATAGCACTTCCACCACCAAACGATAATTTCTCTTCTAGGATAGCGTAACCAGCCATAGGCTCAATAGTGATTCCTGGATTGGTATTATATACAGAACATCTAAAAGACAGGTATCCTACAATTGAACCACCTTCTTCTTTAAGTTCCAATCTGTGTACAATAGAATCTTTTTTTGCGAGCCCAACAGAAGAGAAATTTATATCGCCAATTTCTACTGCTATCTCTTTTAGTTCATCTTTTGCTATTATTACAGCATTATCTCCACCACCTTCACGAATCGACAATGTTGGCAGAACCTTTTCTACGCTGCTTGGATGAACAACAATTTTACCTTCAAGCTGTAAAGCCGATGCATCGACAATTGGCGATAGCACTACACGCGTATCTAAATGATCTATTATAATCAAATCGAAAACGGTTGCATGCGAATTAAAGCATAACAATCCAAACCACAACAATACCACCGTAACAGTTTTATCACTTTTTAGATTCATGAAAACCTCCGTTCCTATAATTTAGTATAACTACGATAGTTGCAAAAATCTACCACGAGTTATAAATGAGTATTGTTTATAACAGTAATCTTGTAATCATTAGCCCCATACTTAAAAGATTTTAGCCAATTTGTATGTATATATGCCAATTCCTCAGCTCTTTTAAATACTAGAGTAAGTTCAGCTTCAGCACTTCCCAATAAACCAATGCTTCCTTTCGGATCGATACATGCTGTTGTTCTATTTATAGGGAAAAAATTACTCTTACTTTGCGGTGAAGAGTTGGAAGTATATATATGAAGCTTTGAGGATTGATTAACATTTTTCCATTGATTACTATGACGAATACCTAAAGTCAAATCATAGCAGATTTCAGAGCTTATATTATCAACAATAAGTTGTGCAAGCAGTGGATATTTAGTGGCAGCATTTTTTATATCTTTTCCATTTCCTATGTTGTACACTAAGGCGCCTTGCTTTGCCTTTAATGTAGTATTGTCAATGAGGAGGCTGTTTGCTTCAGCAAGGTAGGTTGATTTATTGTAACGCGTAAGTTGATCATTTTTATAAAAAATAAAACTCCTATTGAATAGTAGACTATGCACAGTATTTTCATTGAGTGTCTGCAGGAAAGATTTATACTCATTCACAATGGTTTTATTCTGCTCTAAACTAGCAATCATTTTTTCACGACTGCTTTGATCAAATTTAAAAACTACTTTTGGTGGCTTTATTTGAGATACACTAAGGTCATATTCTCCAGAAAATCTTTTTATCATTTCTAGCCTCGTTTGATCATGAATTTTAGTATCAGAAGTGTATAAATAATTAATATGTAAAAGTATATTGTCTTCATTCAAAAAGGCAAAAAACAGCCTTTCTATTTCTGTTTTTTCCTTATCTTTTAATGGAGTTGTTTTTGAAAAAAAAGTTTCGTTAAACACGAAGATTTTCCACGCAGTTTCAGGAAAGATCGAATCCATCACCCCTTTAGAATATTCATCAAATTTTGCAAGAATCTCGCTTTTTCTAACGGTTTTTATGGTTTGCATATTCGTAGACGGTTTTAAATACGAGCTAATATTTGGGAGGCTTTCACCATATGAAAATGTATCAATTAGAGTTGATAACCTTTCTCTTATGATCCCTTCTTTGTCATGACCAATACTTACGGCTAAACATGCAAAGAGTAGAGCTATTTCATCTAACTCTATAGGCTTGTACTGCGTCGTATCTCTAGATACAAGAATAATATCAAGAGGAGTCTCATTATTCAAAACTTTTTGAAATGAAGCTGCAGCATCACCATCAGTGATAGCCGCTGATTCGTTAATACTTAAAATTGAAAAGCATAGAAGCAGCAAAGTTACGACATTTTTCATATTTAATGAACCTGCATGATTATAGTGATATTGATAATAGGGAGATAAAGTTAATTTTCTATTAATATCATACGTTCTAATAAAAAATTCCGATTTTTCGCATCTCGCCTCTCCCATTCTTCTCTACGAACCAAACCTTGCCAAGTACAGCAATATCCACGGAATCGCCTCATCCACAGTCGCTCCAAAACGGGCAACGCCGTTTCTCCGATTGCCCGAAATGCGGAGAGAAAATGCGATTGGGAGAGAGAATTGACGTTATTTGACGATCCTTATGGCCAGCAATTCAATAATGCAGAACCGCTAACATCTTCTGAAACAAGCGTATTTTTGGAAACATTCTGTATGCGACAACGCAATATTGCCACCCAAAGTTGGCTGGGGAAACTGGATTCGAACCAATGTTGCCCGGTCCAGAGCCGGGAGTTCTACCGCTAAACTATTCCCCAACTGGAGATACATATTGATACCACAAAAATATAGCTTTTCATATATCCTATTTTTGCGTCGCGTACAATTTTTGATAATTCAGTAGATCTCCAGCTTTTGGATATCGTATTTTACTATTCCAGCAATTACTATTTTATAAATAAGCTGCAATTTATATCACGTTCCTAAATTTTTTAGATTAACTATAATCTTACAAACTGTTTCATGTTTCAGGTCGCCACCACCGAAATTTCTTTTTTCGATTAAAAAATCAATCGTTGCGCATTCATTCTTATATTCAACGCCTACATAACTCTTTATTACTCGCTTTTTATCGTTGTTAGATTTTATAACCGTATCGTTATCGTTTCCTAATATTACTCCGCCCTTTAATTTTGTAGATGATAGCGCATGCCAGCCAACATCGATCATTGCTCCTTTGTATCTTTGAGTTTTCTGTTCTTCAGCGTTTGTGAATCCGTACGCAAATGGATTATAGTAACATTGCTTTCCTCGAAAAATCATTACATCAAAACATATTTTTTTGTTAGTAAAATTTAATCCAGTTTCTAGTCTTGTTAAGCGCTTCGTTTGTGAGGAGTAACTACAGTTTGTTATTACAGCCCATTCGTTCGATAGAAAAACGTCCAGCGACATTACTATATTGGAATTTTTATATTTCAATCCGGTAGCACTCAGTTTATTTTTCATCGATGTTAATTCAACGGATTTTCCAATGGTAAAATGATACATATTTATTCCTTTGTAGTACCCAGCCAATTTAAATCCGTAGTAAATTCTTTCTCCTGAATCAATATCATAGGGAGAAATAGATCTATTTCCATCCAAAAAATTTGTATCAGTTATTTCACAAAATTGATCTTCGAAAAGATCTACATTTTTTTTAACTTTTGAAAGAATCAAACCGACAATAGGAACAAAAATTGTGCTTACATGACTGAATGATAACATCAGCGGCCATTTCAATGCACAATTAAGTTGCGGAGCAACATGGAACAATGAATTATAATCTGAGCGCTCCTGCTCAGAAACTTTCAAACATTTGCAATGTAAAACGCCTTTAAGATCAATTAGATATCCCATCGGCAATATTATTTCTTTTTCCAATGAAGCATTTGAAACAATTTTTTGCGCTGATCTGTGCTCGTTAAAATCCAAGTTCACAAAGCATGAATCCCAACTGAATGTTCCATATAAAAAGTCGGAAGAATGACTTCGTTCAATCATTGGAAGTACTCGCGGAACGTATTCAAAATTTTTACTTTGAATCATAACTGATTTTATCGAAGTATAGTTCTGACCATCAAATCCTTCTAGCCTTACATTATTTTCAAGCACTCTATCTACGTTTGAAAAAAATGGAAACTTTTTTAGGTAGTACATGTCGGATGCGAGATTTATATCGAAACCACATCTCCATACATTATCAATATCATATTTAAATTTTGAAAATATGTGTCCGCGATATCCAGAATGTTGCATTTTTTGTATGGCACGGTTTTCATCACTGCTAATTTCAATTTGTCCTTTCACAGATTGTGTTCCAGTTATGCTTGCATCATTTTTGAACTCACCATGTGGAAATCTCAGTCCATAATACGCCCAGCAAACATTTCCTATTTTTGATGTAATAATCGGCTTGAAAATTAATTCCTGAGAATCTGAAATCGCCCACAAATATTTCGGTAAAAATCCAAATCCACTTTTAGTAGAAGTAGAAAACTCCGGTATCAAAAATCCACTTTTTCTTTTTACGTTGGAGCTTACATGAGATAGATATGGAGTATAAAAAATCGTGTTACCAAAAACTTCAAACTGCACATCTCGATATTCTGTGTACCGCTCAGGATCAAAAACAACGCTAAGTGCTTTTACTTGCCATGTCAATTCTCCAGCGTCTGTACATTTATAGCACGGAGTGTAAACAACATTTTTTAGAATGTATTTTTTGTCTTTTATGGAACATTTTGCCGCTGCTAATCGTGTTTTGTAAGATGTTATTATCTTTATATTTTTTCCTTCACCTGATGTAAAATTTTTGCACACAAACAATGAATCAAAGAAAAAAATATTTTGCATTTTATCTTTTATAATAACATTTCCTTCTGCGTGAATAATCTCGTTTTTGCCATCATATGCAATAGAGTCTGCAGAAATAATGTGACCATAGTACACGACCACAACACTACCATTGCAGGTAATGCCTTCTTTTGTGTATTGAGTACTGTCGGAATTTATAAATGTGATATTCTCTGCAAACGTGCTAGTAAAACCTAAAAAAAGAAATAACAGATATTTTATTAAATATCTTGCAAAGTAAAAATTACAAATAAGACTATTATCTCGAAATATATTCATTGAAAATTTCACACTTCCCTCCAGATTAGTACCGCGATTGAAAAGCATGTAAGCATCAATAAAACAGCCCAACATGCTAATTGTACCGGAATTACGCCACCACAGGCCAGCGATTCAAATGTGCTGTTCGCAAATCTCAAAAATATAGAAGTTGAAATTATTTTTATTGCGATATTAGTCTTTGTTTTATATCGATTTATAGGAAAGCATATAAGCGCTGCAATCAACGCAAAAAGGAGAAAATTAAAACAATTGGCTAATAATTTGTGTAACTCCAATTCATATGCCTTTAAAACTACATGATCTTTGCTCTGAATTTTGTATATTTTGTAGAGATCGTAAATATCTTGTTTTCCAGGCGATTTTGATAATAAATCAATTAGATCAATTGAAACTACTCCAGGAATTTTCATAGCATCTATGCTTTTTATCTGGTCGTTTTCAATCGTTATTACATTTTTTAAAGACCAAACAGAATTTTCTATGGTCGCGTATTGCGCAAAAATCCTTGATCCATTTTTTGTATCAAAAATGTTGAGTCCTTCGATTTTATTATCGCAAACTGTCTTTATGAAAATCACTTTATCGCCTTCTGAACAGTCGATCCAAATGTTGTGATTGATTTTCGTCGAATAAAAATTAGGTGATATATTTCTGTGATAAAGCGTTTCCAGAAATAGTCCACCCGAATGAAAGACGAACAGCCAAATCATAGCAACAATCGCAGCAAAACTCAAAAATGGATACAAAATTTGCTGTGGTGACCTGCCAGTAGATTTTAGTATGGTTATTTGATGCGATTGACATAGGTTCCACAGGCTAAAAGTCGCTGTAATAAAATAAATGTAGTGCAAAATCTCACTGAAAGTCGACGGAGTTCTTAGTAAAGATAATTTTATTGCGAAAAAAGTCTCTTCCATATTTGATATCGGATATTTTCTGGTAACCTCAGCAAAATCAAATACCAAAATTAGACCAAACACAAAAATGGACACAAAGAGTATCGCATTCAGTTGCATTCTAAAAATATATTTAAACAGAGTTCCATTCATTTTAACGTCTGCACTTTACTACGATAGAAACGATAAAGACAATTATAGATGAGCAAATCAGTGTATAATTTAGATGGACAAATTTCAAATCTTTTGCGGCAGCATTGGAAATCCAAAAATAACTTCCCTGAAACATTATTATTATGAATACTAACAGAAGTATTCTCCAGCTAGACGGATTGCGAGAATATGGCGCCATCAAAATCATGAGAAATGCAAGCATGGAAAATATTAACGCCAATAGCGGAGAAGTAATCTTTTGATGAAAAAGTGCCTTTTCCGAAATAGATTCATTTGCATAAAATAACTCATCCAAAAACTTTTCATTTGGTTGTGCTGTTTTTTTTTCTACTTTTAAAATTTCCCTTAGATCATAATTGTAAGATTGGAAATGCATAATGGAGTTTGTGTGATCAATTAAATTATTTTCTATACGCTCTCCTTCTGATAACATTAAAATGTTATCGCGTATTGTTCCGCTTTTTGCAAAATACGTATATGTCTTTTCTGGATTTCTAGAATCTATTATAAATAGATTTCCGAAGAAAAAATCTCCATTATATTTTTGCGCATACACAGAAAAGTTATCATGCGAAAAAAAAACTCCAGCTTTCTCAGGGGGATCAATATTATTTTTTATTTTGAACTCAAGGGAGCGAAATTCTCTCCAAGCGTACGGAGAAATGTACGAGTTGCTTGCATACAAATAGCAGATAACAATTGCTGTTAAATTCAGAAGTGGAATCAACATTTTTCTCGGAGACGATCCGGCTGCCTGCAGCGCTATTAATTGATTTGATTCAGTAAATCTCTGATACACAAAGGCAGATGAAATTGCCAGAGCTATTGGAAGAATCACCGATATAATATCCACAGACAGATAAGAAGTAAATTGCAAAAATTTTGAGAACCTTATGCTGCCATTATTTAGCACCCACAAATATCTTGAAGATTGCACTACCCATGCGCAAAAAGTTAGGGAAATTGTAGAGTATATAGTCGCTCCAAAAATCCTCCAAAATATTACGTTAGATATACTTCGCAAACATCAAACTCCCTTTGCCGGAAGTATACTAATCTCTTGATTTGATTTCTATTCTTTTTCGTAGTATTTTGAGCATGTTTAAGTGCTTTCACTAATATAATATCGGAGATTCTTTTGAGGAATATTTTTTACGCATACATAGTGTCGTTTGTTTCGGCCTCTTTTGTTGTGGCGCAAAGCAATTCAGCAGCCGAATATCAATCCAAAGAATACGATGGAATTGTCGCTGTCGTTAACGAGGACATTATCACTTCGCAAGATTTAGAAGAACGTGTACGTTTGATGCTATTTTCGATCGGAGAAGACGCTTCGTCAAAACTTAGATCACAAATAGAACGAGAAGTTCTAAAGGAGATGATCCAGGAATATTTAAAATGGCAGTGCGCAAAAAAATTCGCGCCGAGAGAAGGTTGGGTTTCTCAGGAAGATGTAAAAGCAGCTTTTTCTGATGTCGCAAAGCGCAACAATCTTGATTGTGATGGTTTCTGTAAATTATTAGAAAAGAAAAATATAAATAAGGACGTGTTACTGCGGCAAATTCGCGTAAACCTTGAATGGATTGCCTATATAAATGCACGTTTTGGAAAATTTGTTAACATTTCGAAATCTGAAATGATGAGAACAATGACTTTAATTAAAGAAAGAGAAAATCAGGAATCATATTATGTTCATCGCATGTTTTTTCCCGTAAGCGATGCAAAAAACGATGCTTCTGTTTTGTCTCAGGTAAATAACATAACGCAAATGCTGAGGCGAGGAGCGGATTTCAGCGAGCTAGCTCGTCAATTTTCCAGAAGTCCAGATTCGAACAAAGGTGGTGAAATTGGTTGGGTGTTTCAAGGGCAATTATCTCCGGAAGAAAATGCTGAGCTCCAGCGTATGTCCACAGGTAACTTTAGTGTTGTGCGAAACAGTCGCGGATATGTGATTTTGTTTCTACGCAGTAAAAGAGAGGCCGGATTACAAAAATTTACTGTGGCGAAGTTTGTTCAAGTGGTTGTTCCTTTTCATGATCCAAATCCAAATAGGGAGGAGGTCGAATCAGTACTTAATTATATGAATGAGATGAGAAAAAATTCACTAGATTGTAATAATTTTATCAAGTGTGCGAAGGATTCTGGTTTCTGCGGAGTATCCGATTCTGTCACTATAGCTTTGGAAGAAGTGCAGCAGCAGCTGCGTTCGATTATTGCTCCTCTTCAAGCCGGTGAAATAGGACATCCCATTGTGACTCCAAACAGCATTATCGTAATTTGTATGTTAGATAAAAAGACTGAAAAAATCCCGGAACCAACGTACAATGATATCATGGCGCAGAAGGCGAACGAACGTCTAAGTGTTTTTGCTGACCGCGAGATGCATGATTTAAATAAAAAATCTAACATAAAAATCAGCGATAGATACGGATCATTGCTCAGTTATGTTAAATAATGTAGACGAGCTTTCCGCAAAAAAGATATTTGATGAATTTTCGTGTAGGATTGATAAAAGTCTAGGTCAAAATTTTTTATTCGATGAAAAAATAAATCAAAAAATTGTTTTAGCTGCTGGAGATTTATCTGGAAAGGTGGTAACGGAAGTTGGTCCTGGTCCCGGTGGGTTAACTCTAGAAATTTTAAAACAAGATATAAAAAAAATGTATATTATTGAGCTGGATCGTCACTGGAGTAGTGTATGGAAAAATCTTGGCTCATTATTTTTTCCAAAATTGGAGATCATAGAATGCGATGCTCTACTGTGTGATTTCAAAAAAATCAATCCTGATATTATCATCTCTAATCTACCGTATAACATTTCTACGGAATTGCTTGTCAAATGGTTAAAGGAATTGGATTATTACGAAAAACTTGTACTAATGTTTCAAAAAGAAGTTGCAGATAGATTGTGTGCTGTTCCATCTACAAAATCCTACGGCAGGCTATCTGTTTTTGCCCAGTGCCAGTCTCAGATTGAAAAAGTTTTCGATCTTGAGCCTGGAAGCTTTTTTCCTAGGCCAAAAGTAAAATCAAGTGTAGTGAAATTTTCACCAAAATTGAAAAAAATTGACGACATCCTTCAATTTTCTCGGTTTATAACAGCCGCATTTGCGCATAGACGAAAAACTGTAATCAAGCCGATGTCTGTTTTTTTTTCAAATCCAGAACATGTTTTGCAGAAATTAGGATACAACAAAAATACGCGCGCTGAAGAGATAAGCGTTGAAGATTATACAAAATTATATCTAATGCGCAACGTTTTCTAGCGGGACAATAAAAAGGGGCATTGTCCTTTTCGAGAATCTTGCTGATTCTACTTTTTCATTTAGGACATCCGTAAACAGCGGAGTTTGTTCACCGCTGTTTTGCACTTCGATACCTGATCCGTGCCGTATCAATTACCACGACTGACAAATGTGATAATCAATTGGAATTCGCCCAGTGTTGTCTTGCGCTTTGACGTTCGCTCCATTTTGTATCAGTAATCTAGCTGTTTCTTGTTTTCTATTTATAACGGCCTTAAATAGCGGAGTTTGTCCATATTTGTCCCGCACTTCCATACTTGCTCCGCGCTGTATAAGTAGGTTGGCAATATCATTATTGCCACTACCTGCAGCATAATGCAGCGGAGTTTGTCCATATTTGTCCTGCGCTCTCACATTTGCTCCATTCTGTATTAGTGATTTGGCCATTTCCGCATATCCTTTTAGAGCAGCATTAAACAACTGCACAGTTTGTGCCAACGATGCGTCTTCTGTTTTTGTTGTTACGTTCGGCGGTGAGGCAGGTGAAGGCGTGAGCTTCGATGGAGTGCTACTTTCGGTACCTGCTTTAATACTTTTCAGAAGTGAAAGCGTGAGTTCCAATGGATCATCAGATCCTTCAACAGAGTAAGTAATGACATCCGTCCGGCCTGTATTTCCAAAATATGCTTTTTTATGCACAAGTTCCTTCGGAAACAAAATGTTTTCTAAATTTTTTTTGGTAAAATAAAGTCTTTCGTTAATGAGGACATCTCTGGTTATTTCCTCGAGAAAGCCAGATAGAAATGACTTAACTATGTACAGCGAAGGATTTGATGTATGTACATCATATATGCCTGCTTCTAGCTCTGTATCTTTATCCATTGGTAGTTCTCTCCATTCGAAAATTTGTTCATTTTGTCTATCTTCCAAGAGGATGAATTTACCTCTTAGCAAAAAAACAAGCATGCCAAATATTGTTAATATTTCTTCATTGTCTCTACAATTCACCATTAAAGTATTTTCAGGAGATATATGATGTGCTTTATATATTTTTTCGATTACACATCCCATTCCATTTATTTCCGAAAATATAAGTGCTCTCACATAGATTGCTCGTGCAAGACTTTCCACATTTAATGTCTCTGCAAGAGACCTCTCCCACGAGCCGCCCAAAACAGCTTCTCCGAATCCATTTTCCACAATTGCCTTTAATGTGACAAATAGTGTTTCCGCAATTCTAGTGCTGCTTTTGCCTCCTCGCGATATTCCTACGACATCTCTTATAACTTCGTTAACTTTTCTTTCGTTATTAATGAGAGCTGTCCGTATAGCATTCAAGATCGGATTGTTTTTTGCTATTAAATTTTGTTTTGTTAACATTGGAAAGAACATGTCGCAAAAATTATCGTTAGAAATTGCGCTTTGAACAAAAAATGGAATTAAATTTCTATAAAAAGGGGTGTAACTTTCATTTGAAACTATCATAGAATGGAAAGCATGCGTTAACTCGTGCATAAATACTCGTTCTGCAGTTTTTTGAGCCTCAGGATCATAATATCGGTCTTTAAGATAAATGGTTTTTTGATAAAAAGAAAAGGCGCTTGATTCATCGTCATTTCTTCTTTCGACCTTTATTTCTGTAAAATTTTTAACAAATCCATCTTTTCCAGAATTCAGTAGCCCTACAACAAGAATTGACGCAATACGCTGAAATCCAGAATAATTATCTAGCACTCCTTTTAAAATTTCCACAAATTGCAATCTTTTGTTTAGCCGTAATTTACCTAAGTTAAAAATATTGTGGCATTCGCAGAGCAACTCGTTTTTTGCATTTTTATTAATTTGTTGGTTGTGAAAAACTTTGCCTATCTTCTCTAACAGTTTTCCTAGAGGTGATCCAACTGGTTGTTTTGCTGCCAATTTTTCTGCATATGCCTTGATAGAAGGCCAAGAGATATCTATCACATAGTACTCTTTTCCACCGACTTTTCGTTTTTGATAGCCAATCTTTCTCGTCAAAGAGCATAAATTTTTCAAAAAAATCAACTCTGGAAAATCATAATATTTAGGTCTTATTTTGTTGTTATTGCAGAATACGTTAATCTTTCGATATACACTTTCCTGTTCTGCACTGCTGCTTACATCTGTGACATTGAAATCTGATGTAATTCTTTTTAGATTTCCCCTATATTCTGATGCGGATGCGTCAAAAATCACGCATGGCAATATTGACAACCAAATAAAATGTAGGTTTTTTTCCATTTTTTTCTCCTTTATGTTTACTACCATAGGTAAGCATATTGCAAAAATAGTTAATTTTTAGCTAAAAAAAATAATTTTTTTGTAAATTTAATGTAATAAAAAACATGCAATATAATAAAATTCATATAACTTTGGACCAAGGTCCTTATAACAAAAGTCAAGAAACGAAGAGAGCTGCGAAAAAATACAATAGACATGTTGCGTAAGGCATTTTTTGCACCTGAGCCCGAGTGACTCTGAGTAGCTTTTGCAGTCAACCGTATTTCTTAGTGATCAACAACTTTTCAAAAATAGTCTTTTCCTTCTCTAAAAAGTCTCATTTTTAAGTTGAGGATTATCAAAAGCTTATGAGCAACCGCAGTGAGTGCAACGAAGACATTTTTCCCATCATTTCTCAGGCGTTTATAAAATTCTTTCACTTTCGGATTATTCTTGATTGCGCTTATAGAAGCCATGAAAAGAGCTCGGCGGACTCGTTCTCTACCTCCTCGTATTGAGCGCTTTCCTGACATTTTCCCGCTATCCCTTGCCATTGGAGCCAATCCAACCAATTGGGAAATTTGTCGATTATCAAGAATTCCGAGCTCAGGTAATAATCCAAGCAAAATAGCTGAAGTTTGAAAGCCTACACCATTCTCTGATTGCAAAACTTCTGTTTCTTCACGCGCATTTGCTTCTATTATTTTCTCCATCTCTTCTTCCAATATTTTTATCTCATTTTTCAAATATTCAATATGTTTCCTGATGCTTTCAAAAATCATT
>JAISZX010000021.1 GCA_031284365.1 Holosporaceae bacterium | reverse complement strand
TGCTTTAAACTCTCACTCAGTCCGCTCCAATTGTATTGGCTCGTCAGGTAGCTCTCGGCGCCCGGGTGCGGTCTTACCCGCAGCCGGGCACATTAAGTCGCCTAATCTGGGATTGAACCAAAACTAATTAAATAATTCTAGATGCCGTGCTAAAAGTGTCAATCCAAGTGCGAATCTGTAAAATATTATGAGCAATAGCGAGTGCTTTTGTAAAAACTTCGTGATAAGAAATAATGTTGGTAATCCAAATAAAAAAGCAGAAAAACTTCCCACCGCCACCATTTGCCAATCTTCTATCGATGCACCTCTCCCGAGTATTTTTATCAATTTCAAGCAACAGGCACCGAGAATAGGAGGTAGGGATAGTATCATCGCATGGTGAAAACTCTCTTCTCGTGAATATTTCAAATATCTCATCATGGATAGACATATGCCCAGACGACTAACTCCGGGTATAAAAGCCAAAGACTGAGCTAGTCCTACTAACATGCTGTCTGTTCTTGAAATGTTTCTCTTTTGGGTTGGAGATCGATCGCAAATGTATAAAACAATGGAAAACAAAATCATGCTTCCGAATAAAACCGTCTTCGAAATAGCATCTGTATTGAAAACAGTTTCTAGAACTCCGCCAATAATTATAGTTGGTAAGCTTGATAGTAGAATGGTCAGAAAAAAAAATCGATTTTCAGTGTTCTTACCCCACAAAAAATCAATCACACCCTGAAGCAAGTCGCATATCTGCCGTCGAAAAAAAATAACTATTACCAACAGTGTTCCCATATTTAAAAAGACATCGAACACTTTTTCCGGAGAAGAAATTTCCAATAATTGCTCTAAAATAACCAGATGAGCTGACGAACTAACAGGAAGAAACTCCGTGATTCCTTGTACTGCACCAAGAAAAAACGCTTGAAGAAAAGTCATATGGCTTCTCTATTAAATCTTTCCAAAAAGTGAATATCAAAATTCCCTGAGATTATATCTTGATTGCTAGCGAGCTTCAAGTGTAGAGGTAAAAGAGTGTCTATTCCATCTATTACGTACTCGTTCAGTGCTCTTTGCAAACGCGCTAAGCACTGATTTCGATCATTAGCATAGACGATAAGCTTTGCAATTAAACTGTCGTAGTAAGGAAGGACTTTGCAACCGCTATACAGTGCACTGTCTACCCGAATACCCGGACCTCCGGGACAATGGTAATTGCTAACTACGCCGGATGATGGGAAAAAAGTTTCGGGATTTTCTGCGTTGATTCTGCACTCTATAGCATGCCCTCTGAATTTAACTTCATCCTGTGTTACAGAGAGTTTCTTTCCGCTAGCGATGAGAATTTGTTCCCGAACAATGTCTACGCCTGTTATCATTTCTGTGATCGGATGCTCTACCTGGATGCGAGTGTTCATTTCTATGAAGTAAAATTTTTCATTTTCATATAAAAATTCGAGAGTTCCCACGCCCAGATATCCTAGTTTTCCTGCTGCATCAGCGACTTTTCTTCCCAAACTCTCCCTAATATCATCTGTTAAAACTGTGCTCAAAGCCTCTTCCCAGATTTTCTGATTCCTTCTTTGAAGAGAACAATCCCTTTCTCCTAAATGAACATAGTTTCCAAATTTATCTACCATAATTTGAAATTCTATATGACGAGGATTAGATAAGTATTTTTCCAGATAGACGCTGTCATTTCCGAACGCAACTCCAGCTTCTCGGCGGGCGGTTTCATATGCTTCTGCGAAATCCGCCTCCGTGTGAGCTACCTTCATTCCTCGTCCTCCGCCTCCTCCGGCAGCTTTAACTAAAACAGGGTATCCGATTTCATTTGCAATCTTTAGGGCCTTCTGGATGTTAGTCACAGCTCCATCCGATCCCGGAACTGTTGACAGACCTAGGTTTGCAAAGGTCTTTTTGGCGGTAATTTTATCACCCATCATGGCGATGTGGTCCGCTTTGGGGCCAATGAAAATTAGACCATGCTCCTCGAGCATATGAGAAAACGTAGAATTTTCGCTCAAAAAACCAAACCCCGGATGAATTGCATCGGCACCGGAAACGCAGGCAGCAGAAATAACAGAAGGTATATTAAGATAGCTCTCCCGCGGCTGCGGAGGTCCAACGCAAACACTTTCATCTGCTAGTCTTACATGCATAGCATCTGAATCAGCGGTGGAATGAATGGCCACTGTCTGTATTCCTAAATCCTTACAGGCTCTCAAAATTCTGACGGCAATTTCGCCTCTGTTGGCTATCAATACTTTCTTTATCATTTAAAATACTTTTCAATCACTCAATAATAATAATCGGGTCTCCATATTCAACTGGTTGAGAATCTTTTACGAAGATATGTCTTACTATGCCGGTGCGCGGTGCTTTTATCAAATTCATAACTTTCATAGCTTCAATTATGAACAGTGTTTGCCCCTGGGAAACTGCTTCGCCCACTGTAACAAACGGAGCTGCATTTGGTCCCGGGGACAAATAGACGGTTCCTACCATTTGAGCCTCAATAACTCCCGGGTGGTTTTCTAAAGCATTGAATTTCGAATCAGTATTTGCAGTTACAATGGTTTGTCCTTGCTCTATTGGCTTTGCTGGATATTGCGCCTGCGCCGTTATAGAGCCTTGTTGGGCTATCCGCGATACTTTTATTCTTACAGAATCGACTTGATACTCGATTTCAGTTAAATCCATTTCTTTTAAAAGCTCCGCCAGTGACCTGATTGCATTGGAATTTATCTTTACTTGCTGATCCAAATTTACCTTCCTGTATAAGCCGCCTGGTGGGCGCAGCAGGGATCGAACCTACGACCACTACGATGTCAACGTAGTGCTCTACCGCTGAGCTATGCGCCCATGTATCCTTTGGGTCGAGATATATATCCTTTTGCGATATTTTGCAAGAGTAGGAGGACGGGGTTCCTCTTGGTAAAAACTTCCTCTTGTCGTTAATTTCTTCATATCCAAATAATTATTTTTGCATGATTGGACAATTGTTGAATTTTGCAACATAATACTACAGACAAATTCTTACAATACTTACTGAATATTTATACACATTTTACTATAATAATGCGTATTGGATAGCGTCTGCCAAAGGTAGGAGTTTTGATGACCTGATTTTTCCTTTTATCCAACTCCAGAAATGCTCGATTGGATTCAAATCAGGAGAGTATGGAGGTTGATATATCAGGCGACATTCGGCTTTTTCTATGAGTGTTCGAACCTCTTTCGACTTGTGTATCGAAGCATTGTCCATGATCACAATTTGTCTTTTCTTTAGATTCGTAATCAGGACTTTTAGCCAAAATAAAACAACTCCGAGTTGCGCGTACCTCCGTAACCGAACGGCGCCAAAACTTTATCCTTGCATTTCGCCGCCACAATACTTTGTTTGGCAAACTTTTTCCCCGGACTTCGGTTAATATTTGCTCTCCGCGACGGGAACTCCTGTATTACCGATGCAAATACTCGTCAATACCTCAGGCATCAACGTAAACCACCCGGCTTGCCCGAGATATTTTTATAAAATCTGTAAATCGTTGCCGTCGCTCTTCTTGTCTTCCTCGGTATAAACGGTGTGTTTTTATATACAACCCCAAGTCGCTTCAGAGCCTTATGCACCGCCCCAACGCAACATTTGAAATGTTCCGCTATTTCCCTCAAATATGCGTCCGGATTCGCCTTCACATAGGCAGAAAGCTCCTCATCGTGAGGCTTATGCGGACTCCTTGGTACCGGCCTTGCTTTCAGATCTCCAGTTCCCTTTTTCAGCCTAACCTAAGTGCATATCGTTCGATTGGACACTCCGTATCTTGTTCCTGCCTCTTTGTATTTCCCCCCGGATTCAACATAGCTAATTACCCTTTCCCTTA
>JAISZX010000115.1 GCA_031284365.1 Holosporaceae bacterium | reverse complement strand
CAGCATCAAGTCCGGTATTCCTTGCTGCGGCCATTCCAGCGTTTTTTTGAGTGATAACTACGACCCGTTTGTCTTTCTTTGCGTATTCCTGGAGAATCTTAAGACAATGATCTGTGGATTCATCATTGACACAAATCATCTCAAAATCTGTGAAAGTTTGATTTAGAATTGAGTCAAGACACTCTCTTAAAAACCGCTCAGTGTTATATATAGGAATAATAACTGAAATTTTTGGATTTGCGCTGACTTCAAAAACCATTGCAAACAAAACAATTAAAAAATATTGTAAAATTTTCATAACGTTTATTTAGTATCACAATGAAACTAACGAATAGTTAATGTTTTGATTATATTCATTAATACTAAAAATTCAATCAGCTTTGTTCTGATTTTTATTTTTGAGTGAAAAATGATTTTTTAGTAGCAAAATTTGTTAGAGTGTGATACACTAGCTTAGGTTTTTTTGAAGATTTTGATAAATGTTGGATCCTCTACATCAGTTTGCTGTATCTCCGATTTTGAATATCAATGTCGGTGGTTTTGATTTGTCGTTTACAAATTCGTCGTTGGCGGTCATGGTTGCGTTTCTCATGATAGCTACCATTTTTGCGCTTGGAGTACGAAGCAGGAGGCTGATTCCAGACAGAATGCAGGCGTCTGTTGAAGTTGTGTACTTTGTGATAGCCGATTTAATCGATTCCAATGTTGGAAGGGCAGGTCGCAAGTATTTTCCTTTAGTTTTTTCTGTATTCCTGTTTGTGCTGTTTGGTAATATAGTTGGATTAATTCCGCACATGTTTACGTTCACGAGCCACATTGTAGTAACATTCTCGCTCGCGTTAATTGTGTTCATTTTCGTTACTGTCCTGGGATTTGTTTTGCATGGCATCAAATTTCTAAAATTGTTTGCTCCAGATGGTGTGCCCAAATTTATAATGCCGCTGTTAATATTTGTTGAGTTGGTTTCATATCTGATTAGGCCAATTAGTTTAGCCATCAGGCTTTTCGCAAACATGATGGCTGGGCATACAATGATTAAGGTTTTTGCAGGATTATTGGGTTTGTTCGGAAGTTGGTTGGTTCCTGTTATTGTGCCCGTCAATATGCTTATGACAGGATTAGAGCTCTTCGTAGCTACTTTGCAGGCATATATATTTGCTGTGCTGACTTGCGTATATTTGAATGATGCGGTACATTTACATTAGTTTTTATGGAGGTTGATTGTGTCGCCAGAGGCAGCTCGTTTTTTAGGTGCTGGAATAGCAGTTCTAGCATTGTATGGTGTTGGTATGGGTATGGGTAATTTGTTTTCCACCTGGATAAGTTCTGTCGCAAGAAATCCGGAAGCCGAAGATAAGATTAGGAGCGCAGGATTACTCGGGTTTGGTGTAGTCGAGTCTATTGCTCTTTGCGCTGTTGTTGTTGCAATACTTATTTTAGTTAAATAAAACGGTGATAAGTTGCCGCAATTAGATTCATCAACATTTGTACCCCAGATTTTCTGGATGGTTGTTGGCTTTCTGCTGGTGTATCTCTTTGTTTCTAGAGTTTTTACTCCAAAGATAGAGAGGATATTCTCGGATAGAAGCTTTCATATAGAAAATGTACTGAAGTCTGCGCAGCGTCTAAAGAGCGAAGCTGATAGAATTGAGAAAGATGCAGCTGCCGCACTGGAAAACGCACAGATAGACATCGCAGAAATTGAATCCAAGATTGTATCTGATCTTCGAGAACAAAGCCTAAGAGAAAAGAACAAACTTTACGATTTGTTTTCGAAGAAATCAAAGGAAGAGTCTGATTCCCTCATAAAGTCGTCTGACGAGGTTTTTGCTAGCGTTGCAGGTGAGATGGGTGAAATCATTGATACAGCAATGCAATGTATTTCCTGCTCTGTAAGAAAGAAGTTATAGAATGGATCCAAATGTTTCAATAGTAATTTCTTTTTTGGGATTCGTTTGGATTTTCAAGAAGAAGGCGTATCCTCTGCTTGTGCAAAAGTTGGATGATTACATTCAATCTGTAAGAAGTAAAATAGACGAAGCAGAATTGACGAAAGATGAATCATCTTTGGCATTGAGAATGGCGCATACCAACAAAAGCGGTACCGCTGATATTATCGAAAAGAGCAAAGAAGCATCTCATGCGAAAATAAAGCGCATACGAGATGAAAATGATGAATACCTGAAATCGTTGACGGAAAGATTCGAGAACTCTTTGGAAGTCCAGCTAGAAGCTGAGTTGGCTAAGCAGAAAGATCTGCTTATTGAAAAAATAGCTGATCAGGTTGTAAAAAATCTTTCAGAAAAACTTAGCTCAACTGATTGCGAACCTGCTATTAACTTTACGAAAGAAGATCTGCAGAAATTAGCTGGAAATAAGTATTTTTCCTAAAACATTCCAATGCAGCTAGCTGTATTTTTTAATTTTACAATCATTTTTATTGATAATTGTATCGACAATTCTTTTCCTATATAACGCAGTGTGCAAGTTTTTTAGATAGAATTAGTGTTTAATCAGACATCGTTTTCTGTTTTTATATATTTGAAGTAAAAATTGAGGAAACGATGTCTTTTGCTCTCAAAAATTGGAAATAATGATATTAATTCGTCACGGGGACTCGTTAGAAAATTTCATTTTTTTGCTGAAATTTAGTACAAAACAGCTTGAAAATTCAGCATTACTGAGGCACTGAAATCCTGTTTCTCATGTAGAATGGGTATATTTGGTGTAATTTGGTGCAGGAAGTTAAAAAAATCTCGTTAGTCATAAATAATTTTTTTTATTATTGATAATCAGCAAAACAATGATGTATAACTAATTCGTCAATATTAATAGGAGAAGGTTATTATGAAGAAAATAGTTTGCTTCGGTGTTATGTTGCTTGTGAGTGTTGTTTCTGCGATGGCCCCTGCTCGTTCGCTGAGGGATATTGTGTCTTTAGACATACGGCGCAATACGCTTGTGGATGCTGGTGATGGTAACCGATCTGTTTTGTTTAATGATTTGGATAGGATTGGTCAGCGTGAACTGTTTATTGTGTTGACTGCAGAGATTAGGGGTGAGTTATTTCAGGGCTTAGATGATCGAAGTAAGTGGGACTTATTTTCTCATTTAAGTCAGGAGTGTCAGTATGATTTTTTTCGCATTATGAATGGAGTTGAACAAAATCAATTCTTTACTCAGTTGGCTACGGAGAATCGGAAAAAGTTTATTACTACATTAAATAGGGATAATGATTCGCAGTGGAGTTACTTTACCCAATTAAGTCCGAGTGATCAGTTGGATTTTTTCTCTGAGTTAAGTGAGACTAATCGGTTTGAGGTGTTTACTCGTTTGGATCTTACACAACAGATAGATTTCTTTCTTAAGTTGTCTGATGATGCTTGTTTTGTTTTGTTTTCTGGTTTGGATGAACCTAATAAGATTGATTTGTTCAATAATTTAGATCCGTCTGCTCAGAAAAACCTGTTTACCCGTTTGTCTGATGATGATAAGAAGGAATATTTTGATAGGTTGGATTGGTGGCAGCGTGATAGGCTGTTTGGGAAGCTTGATAAGCGTGATCGGCAACATTTTCTTGATATATCGAATGTTGGATTTTTTTGTTCCTTACGTTTGCTAGCGATTAATAGGTTTTGGAGTGTATTTGGTAAGTAGGTTATGACTGAGGGGTATCATTAGAAAACGGTATCTTAAGTTGTGTAGAGTAGATCTAGAGCACGATAATTTCGCAAGGATTGTCGTGCTTTTTTTGTATAAGTAAACTGAGTGTTGTTTGTGTTTGCAATCCTTCCAGTGTGGGTCTGATCCTCTTTTTTCGTTACAAGCTTTAATGTGCTGGTTTTGGTATGAAAATGCCACAAAAAAATGCCACCAAAAAAACGTTAATCATCTCTGATAGAGTCTTTTATTGTGCTTGCATTTGCTAGAAAATTTGTGTACCTTTGCTGCGTGTTGGGTGATTAGCTCAGAGGTAGAGCATCTCGTTTACACCGAGGGGGTCGGCAGTTCGATCCTGTCATCACCCACCAGTGCGCTCGTAGCTCAATTGGATAGAGCGTCAGACTACGGATCTGAAGGCTGAGGGTTCAAGTCCTTCCGGGCGCACCAGATTTTATGTGGCAAGAGAATTATTTTGTTCGAGAATTTTATACAGGTCTATGGATATTATGCTGTTTTTGCGTTCGCCTGCATCGAAGGTGAGATTGCGGTTCTGACCGCTGGATTCTTATGTCGGCAGGGGTACATGTCGCTGTACGGAGTTATGCTCGCTGCGTTCCTTGGAACTTTGATTACTGAACAGTGTCTATTTTTTGTTGGTAGGACTTACGGTGGAAAATTGCTGGATAAATATCCTAAGCTTTCTGAAAAATCAGCAACAGTTATTGAATTTTTACAAAAATATGACTCGGCTTTCATATTTGGATCAAGATTTGTATATGGTATTCGCAACATCAGTCCGCTGATTATTGGAATGGCTAAAATTACACCAATGAAATTTTCGTCACTGAATGTGCCGGCTGCTCTTATTTGGTCGATAGTTGTTACAGGCGCTGGATATCTTTTTGCGAATGTTCTAGAATCAGCGAAGTGTGATCTGAAATTTATTCAGATAGGTGCTTTGGTTGTTTTGGGAGTAGCTTTGTTGTATTTTTTCTACAGAAAAGCCATCTCCAAGAAGTAAAAATTCGCTAGAATGGTAGGTATCAGTGAGGATTGTTGTATGTTCAGGAGGAACTGGCGGACATATGTTTCCAGCTTGCGCTTTATTTCTGGCGGCTAAACGTAAAGGACACGATGCAACTATTATAACAGATAAAAGAGGTGAGGCGTTTTGCTCTAATATTTCAGGCAAAATTGTATTAAATACTGTTCGTTTTTCCTATGAAAATTTGTTAGATATTGCGTGCTACTCACTTCTTACGGCAATAAAATTTTTAAAATTGTGGATTCGTGTGCGTCCAGATGTAGTTATTGGCTTCGGAGGCATTTTTACTGTGATTCCAATACTTATAGCAAAAGTACTAGGATCAAAAATTGTGGTATATGAGCAAAATTCAGTTCTTGGGAAAGCGAATAAATTCCTGGAGCGGTTTGCTGACCTGAAGTTAGCATCCTTTAGATTAAATGGAAGTTGGATCCACGTTCCGCCAATTGTTCGCGATGAATTCATAAAAAATTCTATGCATGAGTATAAGTGTGACGGAATTATCAAGATTCTTATTATTGGAGGTAGCCAGGGAGCGGCATCTTTTTCTAGGATTGTGCCACAGGCTTTGGCAACACTGAGCTCTAAAGAAAGAGAAAATATAGAAATAATTCAGCAGGCTAGTGATTGTGATAAGCTGGGCCAGACGTACAAAGATCTTGGTGTAAGAGCAACATTAAAACAGTTTTTGAACAATGTTGCTGAAATTATGCAGAGTTCTCAGGTGGTAATTTGTAGATCAGGAGCGTCAACTCTGTCAGAACTATCTGCCATAGGTAGACCAGCGGTGCTGATTCCATATCCGGGTGCTGCTGATAATCACCAGTTCTACAACGCAACGTACTATAAAAGCAAAAAAGCAGCATGGGTTCTCGAAGAAAATGACGGAATAGCAGAAGAACTGGGAAACATTCTTCGACAAATTCTAGAAAACAGAGAATTATTGAAAAAAATGTCGTCTCATATAACAGGCATATCCACCTGCAGTGCCGATGATTTTATAGAATTGGTTGAGCGGATTTTTTGCCAGAGCTTTCACTACTAATTGCTATTTGACGCAGTTTTCTTGCTAATTAAATTAAAAATAAAAGCCAATTTTTCATTAATGGTTGGATTGCATTCATAAATTAAGTTGTAGTACGATACAGTCAGTTTTTGTGGTTTTAGTTGTTTTTAACGTTTTGGAGGTATTGTATATTTAAATGTAATTTGCGCGATGCATTTACTGGAATTTGTTGTGCTGCGGTGATGATGTGTTTGGGCTAAGTGAATTAACAGAACAAATAATTGGTGATTGTAATGGAGCCGATAAGGGATTGCTTCTGTGTATAATGTACTCGGAGAATGATAATTATACATCTAATAGAGGAATGGAATCTTGGTTACGCGATGCCGATTGTTTGTCTTCGGAAGAATTTATTGATAAAATCAGAGGGGTCCAATAAGGTAGAAGATGAGTTTTATCTGTGGTTTCACGTGACGTTTGTTTCATGTTTATTTAAAGACTCGTGGAGTACAGATGCCCGCGACATAGCCATAAAAAAACTAAAAAGTATGCAGAATGTCTACTCGGAGCGTTCTAGCTTTGAATTCTTTCGGACGAGAGCTAAAGATATAACAAATTTTATTGAAAACTTGTATTCGGACGAGAGCTACTTTTAATTGCCAATTTAAGAAAACAAGGTATGTGTAAACAAGATTAATGTTGTGGCACGTATCAATTGTGGGCTGTTTGTGTGCAGTTGACGTATTTTTTGGCAGACGGCTCTTTTATGAAGTTACAAAGGTTTGATTCTTTGGTTGTACCTTTGCCTTAGCTGGTAGCGGTAATGTCTTTTTTGACACGCTTTTTTCTTACATTCACAGTCTTGGACAAATATACTACTCATAGAAAAAGCAATCACAAAAATTCACTATCTGTCACTTTTTTTTGTGATTGTTTTTCTATTTAC
Source organism: Holosporaceae bacterium (assembly GCA_031284365.1). Classification (GTDB taxonomy): domain Bacteria; phylum Pseudomonadota; class Alphaproteobacteria; order UBA3830; family UBA3830; genus JAIRMQ01. The sequence goes on along the minus strand of JAISZX010000115.1, from coordinate 7,704 downwards.
GTAATATATATATAATATTTTAAGAAAAAAATTAATAAAAAATAAAAATATGAAAAATATTTTATATAATTTAATTTCAGATGCGCATTTGACGGAAATTATTTACAAATTGTGCGTTCAAGAAACACACGTCCAAATTGTTTTTTCTAAATTTTTAAAAGCAGATGATCGGTAATATCAAAATATTTCAATAATTCTACGCCATATGCATTGATGTTCATGTTCATTTGCCACACTTTAATGCCGGCTTCTATGGATTGCCGCACGGCATTCCCTATAAGTCTATTTTGTTTTGTTGATTCTGGAGGAGTAAAAATCGGAGCATTATAGGCAAAACATACGAGCAAAACGGCATTTTCATTTTTTCGCAATCGATTTCCGAGTTCGGTAATATGTCGCACGAATCTTTCATGAGAGTTAGTGCACTCCATGCTGCTTGGACGATCGCCTTCCGTAAATGCAAGAAATTGTAGAGGCGTTTTGACCTCCACATAGGTATTTTCTATCTTGAAATCCAGCTTGGAATTCCCGACTTTTTGCTCCCGCAAAATTGCATGTCCATTTGGCGCTATTTCATACAACACTCCAATGCGAAAAAAATGCTCCACATAGCGGTTTACGGCGTTCTGATTTATTCCTATCCAGGTTTTGGCTTCGTCAATTGAAATTGCCTCCACCGTGTAGGCAGTTTTTCTCTTTTTGTCCAATGATTTTGATAAAAGACATGGAACTCTATCGAAAATAATATTTCCAATTTTTCCGGTACTTGGACAATGACATACAAGAATATCTCCGTCTTTTTCTACACGCATCAAAAACCTATTCGAACGAGAAATTATTATCCCTCGCTCGAGATGCTGGTTGAATTTATACGCTTTCCAGCTGATTATTTCTGTTTCCATGCGGTTAATCTGGGCACCCAGCGAGGCACATTGGTTTTATATTCCACATAATCTTCACCAAATCTCTTTTCCAAATCCTTCTCTTCAAAAATCGGAAAGTAAACTGTATTCCCAAGAAAAAATGCAATGAACCAACCAAAAATGTGCCAAGATCCCAGCAACAGAGACTCAGCGACCAGCATAATTAACACGCTTGTTATCATGGGATTCCTAACATAGCAATAGGGGCCGGCAACGACCAATTTTTGAGGAGGATCCCAGGGAGCAGCAGTCCCTTTTCCTATTTTTATAAAAAGCCGCATAGTCCAAGTGGCCAAAAATAATCCAACAATCAGCAAAAATACTCCAACAATCAGCTGAAACGAATTCTGTATTTTCGAATTATAGTCTGAAAAATAAAGAATACATGCTGGAACTACGATTAAAACATTGCACGGAAGTAAAACAACAGTTTTGATCCATCTCCAAATCATCTCAGCCTCCTTATACTTCTCACTTTATATCACAATATCATGTGATCTGACTTTTTCCCACTTCTCAAACATTCTTGAAATATTAACGCCGGAATTTGGAGGAAGTGCAGATACTTCCCCGAACCATTTTATGTCATTTGACTCATCAGAAATTTGTATATCATCATCGTTATCAATCGTTTTCATTAAAAACCTAACATCATAATGATAATGTGCCGGAATTCCTTTATATTCCTGCGTCATATGAATGCCAATGTCAAAAATTTCATCCGACAGTAGCTTGATATTTCGCAATCCAGATTCTTCATAGGCCTCTTTCATAGAAACCCGAACTAGATCGCAGTCGCCATCAGCATGTCCGCCCAGCTGTAACCAGCGTCCATCTTTTTTGTGCAAAGTGAGAAGAAATTTCGTTCCATCGCGATTTATCAGCCAGCAAGACCCTGTGAAATGCCCGATGGACAGCGATCTGTCGAAGCAACTTTCATGCGAATTCAGAAAATCCAGCATTTTCGCTTTATCAGTAATTTCTGTTGCGTCAGTGGGATTATATCGCTCCAGTTTTTCTCTTAGATCTTTTCTATGCATGATTTCTATCCTTTATCAATATTCAAAAATATCATTATTGATGCAGCAGTTCCATGGTAAAGTATACGCTTTGAGAAGTAACACTATTGGCAAAAATGAACGGCTCTCTATAGACAAAAAAACATTATATACTACAACTAATTTTGTGATTAAGCATTTTAGATTTCAACTTATTTAAAGATGATCGTTGCTGGCGTAAGTGCAGAACAATCGACAGAGAAACCAAAGAAGAAATTACCGAGCTCCTCGAAATTCAGTTTATGGAGCTAAATAAGTTGCGTGAAATAGACAAAAATACCCCCATTACATTTTGGATTGAGTTTTTCAAAAATCCGTATCGGTGAGAAAAGAGGCGAGCTTAAAGGGAAAAGAGAGATGGCTCTTAGGTTGTTGAATGCTGGCGTTGATGCAAATATTATAGCTCAGACCTCCGGACTTACTGTAGAATAAATAGAATCATTAAAGAACAACAATTAGTAAGTAGCAATCAAAAATCAGTTATTATCTTCCATAGATACATATATCCTCTTGTTGTCAACAATTCCAGACAATATGACGTTTCCGACGTTCTGGTAAGCAGAAAAATCATTAAAATCATTACTGTGGAGCGATTCATACTCTGAAAATGAAATTTCGATACGTTGAGACAACATAGTCTGATGTTCCTCTGCTTTCAGCATTTTTTTATAATTCTCAGATATAATTCCGCTAAAAAATTCAGCGACGCTTCCGGATCCATAACTAAAAAAACAAATTCTTTTTTTACTAAAATCACACTTAAAATTATCCATAAGTGATATAAAAGACACATAAAGTGATGCAGAGCAACTATTTCCAATAATGGAGTTATAAATTAGTGTCTCTTCTATCGTTTTGCTTTTAAGTAATTGATTGTTCGCTTTCCTTGCCATTTTCCCAAACGGAGCGTGAAAACAGACATGATCAACATCGCTAATCGCAAGATTCGATTTTTCAAAATATCTCTTTGTACAAATTTCCAATGATTTCAAATAATTGTGTGCTGATAGCTTTCCATCAAACAAAGCTTCTTTCATAGAAATTGGACGCCAAAAATCCATGATATCAGTTGTATAAGCGCCAAAATGAGGTTCTATCTCTAGAATTCTTGGATTTTGTGACACAATAAATGCAACTGCTGCTCCGCCTTGTGTTGGTTCACCAGATGTGCCTGGCGAGTATCTTACGATATCTGATCCAATTATCAAAACTTTAGAACGATGATTACTGTTCACGTACGCTTTAGCTAGCTGCAGAGCCGCAGTTGCGGAATAGCAAGCCTGTTTGACATCGAAAACTCTACAATCGTCTTTTAGACCTAAAAAATGATGAATGTAAATTCCAGCAGATTTTGATATATCAAATGATGATTCCGTCGCAAATATCAGCATGTCGATATCTTTTTTATTTTCTATTTGAGATAAAATTTTCTGAGCAGCATCGATCGCTATCGTCACTATATCTTCGTTTGGCGGGAAAATCGACATTTTCTTTTGGCCGATTCCAAAGCAATACTTTTCACAATCAACATTTCGTTGTTGCGCAAGCACGTCTAAGCTCAAAAAATACTTCGACGTAGAAAAAGCTATAGAATCAATTCCTATCTTCATTTTTTTTCCATTTGACCGTATTATAACTTGGTTGCGTCGTTAAGCCAATTGTTTCTTATTATCTTCCAATAAAACTCCGCGACCGTTTCATAAATTTTAGAAAGCAATTAATGTTTTGACGCAAAAAAGAAGCACGGCTCAAAAATTTTGGGCTATCGTACTTTTATGAGTTGATAAAAAAGTATAATGAATCTTTAGAAATTAATTACAATAATTACTAAGTTAGATATCTTATTTTTTCAGCATTACTCTTTCCTAAATCTTTTTTCTCACTTTAATATTTCTTTTTTCTCTACCATATTGAAACTAAAGACGCGCGCACCAAGTGATCCATTTTTACTGCTAAATACAAAACTAAATACTAAATACTAAAATTAATAAATACTGAAGACGCGCGCGTCATTTGTTAAACAAAAATCCATCTGCACCGGAAATTAAGCTTTCGCACCGAGTGGTCACGGATAAACTCTTGAATTTCAAAATAATCAACATTAACAATATAATTATTAAATTAATTGTTGCACATAAAATTAATTGCTAAAAACGCGCGCGCTACGTGTTCCAAATAAAAATCTATCTGCACCGGAAATTAAGCTCTCGCACCGAGTGGTCACGGATAGATCATCCAAAAGTCAATCTGCACCGGTATTTTTAATATTAAGCTTTCGCGCCGAGTGGTCATCGATGGACCCACGAATTTTGAAATAACCCACATCCATAATGTAATTATCAGGTTAATTATTGCACATTAAATGTGTTATGTCAAGCTTTTTTTGTGGTATATATTGTATATCACACATAAATTTTAACACAACAGCATTACGCTGATATTTTTTATCTGTATTAGTGATTTTTTAATTAATTCTATACTTCAATGATGCTACGTACTTGATCGTGGAGATGGAAATGTTGTCTAAAAATTATGACAGTAATGCAACGGGGGGGGCATGGCTCACTGAAATTTAAGGGTTTTTACCCTCTATTCCGACAATTTTCTCGACAGTTTCACCAAATTTTCAAAAAATCCAGCAGCGGATATATTTTCATTCTGATGTGCACACTGACTCCCGTTTTACTGCTGGCGGTAAAGTACTGCGTCGATATTGTTAGCTACAACCACAAGCAAATTTACACTGGCGGTAACGATTTTTATAAAAAATGTGCGAAAGAAGCCGCTTTGGCTGTTGCGAAAAAGTGGAATCCGGGATTAACGCTTAATCAGCAAAAAGAATCTCTGCTGCTCATTGCAGATGATATTTATAACAAAAATCCTTGCTACTGCAATACTCCAGCACACAATGCGATTCCAGGATTGGAAGTTCGCAATGTATCAAAGACATCCCACGGTATGTACGATCCTTTTCGTCTAATCTGGAGTGACACAGGATTTGATTCCGCCAATAAAATTATTGAATACATTGATGCTCAAGAAGAATGTTCAATTGACATAAATGTAGCTTCAGATCTTCTGGTGCTTTTGTATAATGTGATCCAATGTGTGAGATTGTCTCATTTTGCAATCAATGATGTCGTTTGGGATGTATCAGTCGATGATAATAATTTTCCAAAGAGAACTTGTTTTAAGGCAGTAGGAAGCGGAATTGCCGGCGACAGTAACGGTGGTAAAACTCAATACGCATACACAAAAAGAAAAAACAAAGACGATAATACTGTGCAAATTTCTGTTGAAGACGACAAAATTAGAGTCCAGACCGATAACGATATCGGATATGCGGTTCCGGCTGAGTGCAATGTCGATATAGTTCTCTCAATCCCGACAAATTCAGCTGCTAACGTTGCAGGCGGTGCTCTCCCTCAGATTGCCAAAGCGTATCGCAAATTTTTAGCAGACAACTTTGAGTTTACGAGAGGAATTAATGTGGGGCTAATTCCATATTCCGGAAAAATTTCGATTTTCCCGGATAGAAGCGGTTGGAGTAGTACAATCAGCGCTTTTACCTGGAGTAGTGATGACGTTCCTCGCACTTGTCGTGGTTGTTTTTTGTACGGATCTAATGGCGTACAGAATGGAGCATTAACGACTTCCTACAATAATTGGGGATCGTTTAAAATTCGTAACAATGGTGGTGGTGGATTCGCCATAATGTGTCGCGAAGATTTGCTGTCAACAGAGGCTCCTGAACAGAAAGACACTTTCTTCCGAAAAACCAACGATAGACCATGCATTGCCGAACATGCAAATTTTCTAAGCATGAAGTGTGAGCAAAATTGCAACAGATACTATCACAATCCGTTTTTTATCGTCGAATTAATTGCAGATGTTGGGAAAATGCGAGATTTTCTGAATTGCGTCGTACCGTTTTATGATAATAATAATGAGTCAAATTTCCTTTTTATTCCAATAACTTGGGCAAATAATTTATTCCAATCCTGGACGAATGATCCACAATGCGAAAAAGTTAACACAGTTAGGTCATTAACTGGTGGACAGCTCTCCAGACCCTCGAAAATGACCAGAAAGCGCAAAAAAGCGCTGATCCTGGTCGTGAATAAACCGGATTGGTTCGAGCCTAATGAGCTGACATATCTGGGATTTAGCGATGATTTTAAAGAAATATCAAAAATTGCCACAGAAACAATCGATTTCAGCACCGATTTCGGTAGTGGTGCAATCCAGAGTGCTAAGGGTATCCTCAAATATCAAACGACCAGCGGAAATGTCGGATACAACACAACCTCCGGATTATATGAAACAACAACCAAAAATCAGACATGCACAGCAAAATTATCCTTTCCAAACAAATACTTAGTGAAAACAACTGTTGATCGAACCACCTGTATTGCATGGAGCAATATTGGCAAAGTATTGAACAATGTAAGTGGCCAATCCGATTGGCGTCAGATCGCATATAACGGAAATATCTGGATGGCGTTAAGTGAGTCAGGATATATTGCAGTGTCAACAGATGCTGTTACATGGACTAGCTACGGGAGAGTTTTGACAACAGCGAGTGATTGGTTCTCGATTGCGTACGGCAATAATGTTTGGATGGCAATTACACCAGCAAAAGTATCAATCTCCCATGATGGAACGTCGTGGATTCCCAAAACCAATCTTGATAGCGTTGGTTTTAATGGTTGGAACGATATACAATATGGCGATGGTACGTGGTTTGCTACAAATCACTGGGGGAGGACAGGACTTTCTACAGATAATGGTGATAAATGGAGCTTCCTGTCAGATTCACCCCTTGTAGCATGTGAGTGGTATGCAACGTACTACAAAGGACAATGGATAACCTTATCCGAAGGTGGTAGGACAGAATTATTCGAATATGGTAACATTTGGACACATATTAATTTTAACTTGGCAAAAATAAAATCACAGGGTTGGGTTCGTATTTTCGGGTCAGACGAATGCTGCATGGCACTAAATCTATCTGGGGATACGGCAATATCTGTAGATTGTAATAGTTGGGAAGCGCTTGATAAACTGAGTGCATCATCAGATTGGAAAGGACTAGGATATGGTAATGGTAAATTTGTTGCGTGCAATTATGATGGAACTATAGCCATCACTAGTACGAAAGATGGTGTACTACGATTTACAAATATTACGTCATCGTCGGAGCAGATTGCGTCTAGCCAATATGAAATTTCAGAGAAAAAAGACTTCTACATCGAACCATCGCAAATCTCCAACACAAAAGACACAGATGATAATTACTATATCGAATTCGATATGACTAACATCCGCCTGATCTCCGCGGAAATCACCAATAAACCATACACGATTAACAATGGAGTGGTGACATTCACTGAAGAGGCTCTTAGCACAATAAATGCCAATTTGGTTCTCCTGGGTGGAATCGGCAGTGAAGACAATTCAGAAGTAGGATGGTATGACGGAACGGACGGTACAGCATCTGAGGCAGTAGCAAATGTGACAAAGCAGGCCTGCGCGAAACTCAAAACAGATTGGGGAGAGGATATCAAAATATACGTAATAAAATACCGCAAGCAGGGCGTTAACGCTGACTACAATTACATCGATTCTTGCGCTACAACTGGTCGCGTTTACGATGTTTCTGATGAAGCAGGTCTGAATTCCACCCTGCAAACTATCGCAAACGACATCAAATCTTGGGCTGG
>JAISZX010000093.1 GCA_031284365.1 Holosporaceae bacterium | reverse complement strand
TGAGCTTTGTTTACAGTTTTATACGTCCTTTTCCTCATCATTCCGCAAAAAAAGTTGTAAAGAGGTTGTAAAAAATCGTGGTTGTAAAGAATTTTCGAGGAGTCTGAATTGCCATTTTTTGCTGAAATTTCAGGTGGTGCCGAACGGGGGACTCGAACCCCCGACCTACTGATTACGAATCAGTTGCTCTACCAGCTGAGCCAGTTCGGCAAAAACGACACCGCGCAAACAACCTCTATAAAGAACTATCTGGAGTAGAACTCGACCACGATATTTGGTTCCATGGTAACTGGATAAGGAACGTCTTCCAATTTTGGAGTGCTTACAAAAGTTCCCTTTACACTTGATGCATCGACTTCAATATAGAAAGGTAGACTTCTTTCAGTTGACTGTACCGCCTCAAGTATCGCAACATTCGCCTTTGATTTTGGTCTTACCTCAATAACATCGCCTTCACAAACTGTATAAGAGGCAATATTAACAACTCTGCCGTTAACCATAATGTGCCCATGACTAATTAACTGCCGAGCAGCAAAAACAGTCACAGCAAATTTCATGCGATAAACAACAGCATCCAACCTCTTCTCTAACAATCCAATGATGTTTTGGCTAGTGTCACCTTTCATTTGAGAGGCCTTTTGATAAATTCTTCTAAATTGCCTCTCTGTTAGATTTCCGTAATATCCCTTCAATTTTTGCTTGGCTAACAACTGCATTCCATAATCAGTAGGCTTTTTTTTGTTACTTCCATGCTGACCTGGAGCATAATTCCGTTCATTTATCGGACTTTTTGCTCTACCCCACAAATTTACGCCAAGCCTTCTGTCGATTTTATGCTTAGCCGCAATACGCTTGCTCATTATGTTTCCTTCTTCAATACCAAACAGAAACATTTTAATATGTATCATTCAAAAGTCAACCACAATTCTTGTATTGTCACCAGGGCCTTTTCCTAGAGATAGGTATGTACACCCTCCTGAAAGAGATGCTGAAAAATGCTTGAGAAAATGTTAAAAGGCGTGCCTGGAAAATCCTTTAACACCTTAAGAGCGTCAAGAGTTAAAGCAACGACACCGAAAAGAAAAAGATTGTCGCACTGCGGATCGTATCAAGGCGGTGTTGATGTCGGATAGTGGCTGGAGTTTCAGAGAAATATCCAAAATATTGCTGCTTGATGAATAAATAACAAGCAAGCATGTGTCGTAGTATCGGTAAAGCAAAAGGCTTCAAATAAAGGCAGGAGGCTCGTAAAGCAAGCTTTCTCCGAGCCAAGCCTACGAGCTTGATGAGCATCTCAAGTTGTTAATATTTTTTTTACTTTTTTTTATTATGCTTTTTTTGGTTGTTATTTTGAAAGGAGATTATGGTGAAGAAGTTTGTTTTTTTTGCTTTGTGTTTTTCGTTACATAATGTTTTTTGTTTAGATGACAAAAAGGTAGAGGAAAGTCATGTGGTGCCTGCTGTAAAAAATGATACATGTTTACACGCCGGGTATGTAAGCATGTCACTTTTCCATGAAATGTATTGTATATTTTGTGCACGTGGAATTGGAGGAGATGATTTCTTTGATTCTTTTAATGAATTAGATCCTCCTACTCCTGAGAATGGAAACAAAGATTTTAGAACAAGATATACTGAATGGGCAAACGAGCAAGGAAAAAGAATTCCTAATAACATGGATAACCTTTAATTTGATTGTAATCCTTGTCTTTTAGAGAAAAACGCGCTCTCAATTCTCAAAGTTGAAAGCTGATTTTACTAGCCCGTTGAAACTATGTCAACACCCATTGAAAAACAAGTAAAACGCGAGCAATTATATCATTGCCATACCGCCATTGACATGCAGCACATGTCCAGTAATGTAAGACGCTTCGTTGCTTGCGAGAAATCCAACAGCTGCAGCGACTTCTTCCGGTTGTCCGACCCGAGATGCCGGGATACTTTTTTCAAGCTGTTCCCGATGTGCGGCAGGAATTTTTTCTACCATAGGTGATTGAATAAAACCGGGAGCTATGCAATTTACAGTTATGCTTCTTGCGGCAAGCTCAGCTGCTGCAGATTTCGAAAGTCCGAATAGACCAGATTTGGACGCTGCATAATTTGCTTGTCCAGGGTTGCCGACCGCTCCAACAATAGACGAAATATTGATAATCCGCCCCCATCTTTTCTTTATCATGTTTCTTGAGACAGCCCGCATTAACTTAAATGGCGCTTCCAAATTGACGGAGATCACATTCTGCCAATCGCTGTCAGACATCCTCATGAGGAGATTATCCTTTGTAATGCCAGCATTATTCACAAGAATATCGACGGAACCACACTCCTGTTCAACTCTCGGTACTAGATCAATGATTTCATGTGAAACACTTAAATTGCACGCAAAAAGATGAACTCTTTCGACCAATTCGTCAGCAAGGTGCTGTAAATTATCGGTTTTTGTGCCGGAAATAGCGACAGTTGCCCCCATCTTCTGCAGAACACGAGCAATAGCTCCTCCAATGGCACCACTTGCTCCAGTAACAAGAGCAATTTTCCCTGTTAAATCAAACAATTACCATCTCCAAATTTAAATGTATTCTATTTTTACGATTTCGTACTCTTTCTCGCCAGACGGAGTTTTTAGCTTCACTTCGTCACTGACATTCTTTCCAACTAATGCCTTTGCCAGAGGAGCTTCAATTGATAGAAGTCTACGTTTTACATCTGCTTCATCTACCCCGACTATTTTGTATGTTATCTCTTCGTCTGCAGATTCATCGAATACGGTTACGGTTGCTCCAAATTTCACACTTGTTCCGCTGAGTTTTTTCACGTCAATAACCTCAGCTCGAGATAATTTTGATTCTAGTTCTCGAATACGTCCCTCTATGAAACCTTGTTTGTCTTTTGCATAATGATACTCTGCATTTTCCGATAGATCTCCAAGCGCCCTCGCTTCCGAAATTGCGTTTACAACTGCTGGCCTTTCCACAAATTTAAGATTTTTCAATTCATCTTCCAGAACCTTAAACCCCTCTGGGGTCATGTAAACTTTTTCCATAATTCCTCTGCATAGCAATTTTTATTGATGATCTATCCTACTACTTTCGGGACTACAAACATATTGCATTCCTTTTCGGACGCGTTGCTCATGACAGCAGGATTGCACGCAATTACAATATCTTGCCTTTCATGGAGAGAGGCTGCATATTGCAAAGAGTCGTCGATCTGCGTGCAATCCACCTCATCCAATTGCTCAACGAACCCTAGAATTTCATTTAAATCATCACGAACACCAGCAATCTCAGAATCATCTACTCGAATACGAGCTAAATGAGACACTTTTCTTACATCTTTTTCAGTTACTGACATATATCATCTCATAAAAAACACACCATAATGCTATTACAGTCTTTCTAAAAAGTCCACGGACTGCGTCATTAAATAATTATCGATTGAATGACCGATATTTTGGCTAACGGCAGTTTCAACATAAATTCCAATGTTTTTTAGGGCTTTTTCGGTTATTTCTAAGGTCTCAAACGGTATAACAAGATCTTCCTGGCCGTGCGCGAGCATAACTTTTGTGGCGCAGGAAGCAATTTTTTGGAAGTTTAGTAGTATTCCAGAGAAAGATACTACGCCTTTGACTTCGTATTGCAATCCAAGGCTCAGAGCTACCATTCCACCTTGCGAAAATCCGGAAAAAATAACTTCCTTATAGGGTAAATTCTTCTGTGATAGCACAGAATCAACATATTCCACAATTTTTGGAGAATTTATAATAAAATCATCATCCCATAACTTAGTGTCTTCACCTTCCAATTTGAACCATTGATATCCACATCCTTCACAACATTTTTCGAGACCGTTCGGGATACGAATTTCCGTTTGCGGAAAAGCATCGGCGAACACATTTCCTATGGAGCGCATATTTTCATTGTCAGCACCATATCCATGAAAGATAAAAATTATTCTTCTCGCATCCGAACTCGAATTTAAAATAATTTCTTCCATTTTTCTACCTATACCTAACCAACCAGATGAAAGACGAAAAAACACAGATCTTCCAATGTTAAAAAATCATCAATCCACGTACGTATTCTAACATGTTTTTAATGTTTTTACAAGCTATTTTTTCAGGAGAAGGAGCATGGAGTTTTTGGCTGGATAAGTCTATCCTGACTTGCAAAAATGGGACAAAAAGTAAGAAAACAAGAAAACTGTCGCGTAGGACATTTTTTGCGTCTGAGCCTGAGAGGTTACGACTGTTTTTTTACAATATTTTCGAAAATCATAGATCTAAACAGACTCTATATGACACAGATGAACCATATTTTCGTAAAAAACCTGTAATAAGATCTTCCTTTTCTTCAGGAGTTATCACATGTACATCTCCATCAGAAACAGCACTTTCATCAGCACTTGGAGCAGCTACATCAGTTGCCCATATATCTTCGGTAAGAACCGCTCCACCAATTATGCTAAAAATTAAGGTAAAAGCCGTCAAGCTGATTGTTTTCTTGAATTTCATTGTTTCCTCCTGTTGTTTATAATTCAAGTTATAGTAAAAGATACTACCACAACTAATGTATGAATTTTATTATAAAATAAAACAAAAAGCAAGCTTTTTGGTAAAAAAAATAATCCATTATAAATTTTATTTGTATCGCGGACGATAGATATTAATCTTCAGTTCGGAAAAAAGTTGTCGCAAATCAGTTTTTGATTACTCATCAATGCTACAAAAAGATCTACTCAGAGTCTGTTTAGATCTTGGATTTTTGAAAACATTATAAACAAAAGATTATGTAGTTGCTTATGAATTGACAGCCGGAGCTAACATATGCACTGCTTATGCATTACTTTTGAGCGTTTTTTTTATTTTTTTACTTTTTATCCTGTTTTTGTGAGTCCGGACAGACTCATCCCGTTGAAAATTCCAGAACTGCGAATCGTTTAATGTTAAAACATATTGCCTGCATGAGAGCCGCGAAGAAATCTTTTTTAATTTTACCAAATTTTAATCATTCTCGATAGATTAGATTTCAACAGTCCCACTTTGTAAAGTGGAGAACGATAATTTTTGCAGAGTTATCGTCTCTGAGCTTACTTTACAACCTAAGTTAGCTATACCAGAGTCTCACTTCTATCTGAACTTACACATTTTTATTTTATAGCTTCGACACCCACAGTACCAAAATTGAACTTAACCCCAACATTTCCAAGAGATGTACCATCATGACCATACGCTTTACTAATATCTGTGATTATAACATAACAGAATGAAAATGTGATTGTATCTCCAGATTGTTCATATGTTTTAAACATACATGTCTCTAAACTTACTTCCTGAATAACCACAAGCGTACCATTTATACTGATGAGCCTCTTGATTACGATGGAATCGATTTTCTTTCCTTCGTAAAGGAATTGTTGAATTGTTGGAGCCCACCCCCCATATTTCATACAAATTACTATATCTTTAGCAACTATTTTTCCGTCTCCAGATTGCTCTCCAGTTGAATCGTAAGTTGCAAGTCTTGCGCTTCCCAATTCTACCCATAGACACGGAGTACTATCCCCAGATGCATCTTGCCCATCAATTTGTCCAAGATCACTACCAAAGATATCCTTACAGATAATTACATATTGCGGAGTCTTTCCACCCCCAACATTTGAATTAAGACTTTCGTCGCTTTTGCTGACCATGTTTTGTCTTGGTGTTGTGTTAAACATTCCGAATCCCCTATCATTATTCACCCTAACCATTTAACCTCTCCCACAAAACTACATGTCACACTAAAATCACTACAACAAAAACGTTAATTCCTCCCTAATTACTTGGCTGGTGGAGGTAAGTTCGCCACCAACCTTATAGATGCTGTTAGCTCCTCCAACTGGAAGTGCGGCCGTAAAAAGATTGTAGCTTTGTACGACCCTGGCTTCCCTGGAACATCAAAAACGTCAACTCGAGCCTCCCTCAAGGGAAATCTTGCTTTAAGTTCCTGACTGGCTGCATCATTAAGCAGAACATAACTAGCAATCCAGTTATTCAGATAAGTAGAAACATTATCCTTTGTTAAAAAAGAGCCGATTTTATCTCTCATAATCGATTTTATATAGTGAGCAAACCTAGAAGCCGCTAACAAATACGGTAACCGTGCGCTAAGGGCTGCATTTGCATTAGCATCATCTGTGTTATAGACCTTCGGTTTCTGAGTCGTTTGTCCTCCAAAAAATGCTGCAAAATCCGTTCCCTTACTATGGCAAACGGCCAAAAATCCCATATCTGTCAGCTCTTTTTCTCTTCGATCAGTAATGGCAATTTCCGTTGGACACTTCAATGCAATATCACCATCAGTTGTTTTAAACGTATAAGCAGGAAGACCTTCGACCAACCCACCACCTTCCACTCCACGAATTGCAGCTGGCCATTTATATAACGAAACAGCATAACCTATGCGCTGTCCAAGGATGAAAGAAGCATTTCCCCAGCAAAATTGTGAGTTGTCAGTTCCATCTATAGATTCAACATAATTCATGCCGTCAACAGGCAACGTATCCGGTCCGTATGGAAGACGCATCAACACTCTCGGAAGAACTAGAGCCACATATCTCGAATCTTCGCTATCCCGAAACGATCTCCATTTTATCATTTCAGTGCTTTCGAAAATTTTTGAAATATCCCTTGGTCCAGCAAGATGCGTGAAGCTTTCCATATCAAACATTTTCGGATGAGCCGCCGCAACAAACGGAGCGTGAGCCGCCGCAGCAACGTTGGAAATTTTTTCCAATAGAGCAATATCCTGTGGATGACGCGTAAATTCGTATCCACCAATCAAACACGAGTAAGGATGTCCACCAAAAGTACCATATTCTTCTTCATATACTTTCTTAAACAGCTGACTCTGATCGAATTCGACTGCATTCTCCAGATCATCGAGCAGATCTTTCTTTGAAATATTCATTATTCTTATTTTTAGTTGAGTACTCGTTTCTGTATTCATAATCAAATAATGCAAAGCTCTCCACAGGCCTTCGAGCTCCTGAAAAGCAAGATTGTGCAAAATTTCGTTAATTTGTGCACTTAATTTTGCATCAATATTAAAAACGGCTTTTTCCACAAAAGCCAACGGATTCTTTATTATTGTCACTTTTGTTTCCTCGATTTTGGCAAGTAATTCCAACAAAATACTGCACGCGTACACTTCCGCTGACGGTTCTTTCGCCAGTTTTCCCTGCACGAACATTTCTTTTAGTATCTCACGAACAGGAGGCGTAGGTGGAGGTGCATCTCCTCCACCAGTAGGAGCTCCACCAGCAGGAGGAGCACCGTTATCCTTTGGAGAATCAGCTGCATCTTTTGCGTCTCCAGCAGGCTGAGTAGTTGAGAAAGCTGCCGTGACAGTCTGCTTGTTTGCCTTCAAAACGGCATCAATCTGAGATTTTAGCATTGCCTTAAGATTAGAATCAGCAACGATATCTTGAATACACTGTTGTAATGGATCATTTCCTTCCATTTTAACTACAAGATCATTCAGTTTTACACGAGATTGATAGATCTTATTTAGCTTTGGAACCTGTTTTGCGATATTAATCGGATTGAAATCATCCATATGCTTGAAAAAGAGCTCAGTATTCAGTGTTTCTGATCCATCTCCCAATGTGCTTTTAACCTGTATTGCTAACCTTGGATTGATGGATACCATAAAATCAGGCAGATTATCACGATCAACTTCAACAAATTTTCTAAGCTTAATCGGTGGCAACGCGTTCACTGGCATACCAGATAAATCAGCCATAACACCCATAACAAAAGGTAATTCCTTCATAACTATGGCGTTACCTATTTCCACATCATACGTAATCTGAACCCTTGGAGAACGTACTCTATCCAATACATGTTGTGTACTTTCAACCATCGTTATACCTCCAAATCCAACTAAAAATCGTAAGCAAAGCCATAACCTCAACACTCACCCACTCTCTCCAGAGTAAAGTAAAAAAATTTATAAAGAATTAAATTTACAAAAAAGTTGTTGGATCAATATCTATTTGTATTTTAATATTTTTTGGTATCTTTTGCGAAAATATCCAACGTTTTATTGCAGTATTTAATGATTTTTTCTTCAATGTTTTTAACAAAAATCTCCATCTTGTTCTACCACAAAGTAAAAAAAACGGAGCCGGAGCTGGTCCCAGCACTTTCACACTCCTCGGAGAAGTTTCCCCCAAACTCTTTGCGACCTTTTCCGTTAATTGTTTATTTGTTCCTGAAACTATGATTGAAGCAAATTTAGAAAACGGCGGTAACTCATTGCTTCTGCGAGTTTCAATCTCTAGTTTCATAAAATCATTTGGATCTGTGGATCTGAGCGCTTTATACAAAGGATGATCAGGCGAAAATGTTTGAATAAAGATTTCTCCTCGTTTTTCAGCCCGCCCAGCTCTTCCGGCAACCTGACTTATCAGCTGATATGTTTTCTCTGATGCTCGAAGATCAGCTCCGCTCAGCCCGAGGTCTCCATCTACTATTCCCACAAGCGTGATATTTGGAAAATGATGACCCTTCGCTAAAATTTGCGTTCCAACAATAATATCCACTTCGTTGTTTGTAATTTTTTCGAATAATTCCGCAATATTTTTGTTCGACGATAATGTATCAGACGATGCTACTTCTATCCGAGCTTCAGGAAGTTTAGTCCTAAGCTCCTCGAAAATTCGTTCAATTCCAGGACCAAACGGAACATACGAATCTTCCTTGGAACAGCAAACGCATATTTTTGGAATATCGATTTTATGACTGCAGTAATGGCATATCAGCTTTTCAATATCCCTGTGATACACTAGCCACGCCGAACAGTTTGGACATGCGACTTTTTCTCCACATGATTTGCACAACACTACAGGAGAATACCCCCTTCTGTTAAGGTAAATTAAACACTGCTCACCCCTTGATAATGTTGATTTAATCTCATTTAACAACGTCTGTGATATAAATCCATTGGATCTTCTCTGTCTCATATCTATCAAATTAATTGATGGCATTTGCGATGCGCCAAACCTACTCCCCACAAAAGCATACCCATATTTTTCATCCTGTGCATTTACATAGCTCTCGAGAGACGGCGTGGCCGATGACAAAATTACAGGAATTTTTTCCAGATGCCCTCGAACAACAGCCATATCTCTGGCATTGTAAAAGCCTCCATTCTCTTGCTTGTAGGAAGGATCGTGTTCCTCATCCACCACAATTATTCCCAAATTCTTAAATGGAACAAACAGCGCCGATCTTGCCCCAACAACAATGCAAGGCTCTCCAGAAATCGCCTTCTCCCAGACATTTTTTTTGTTTTTTGGTGATATGCTTGAATTCCACACAATTGGAACAAATTTGAAATATTTTTCGATTCGTTTTAGTATCTGTTGAGTCAGCGCAATCTCTGGAAACAGAAGTAAGGCCTGTTTTTGCTGAAGAAGAATGTCCATTACCACCGAAAGATATATCTCTGTTTTTCCAGACCCGGTCACCCCCTGCAGCAGGAACGGTTTTTCCGCATTCTCAGCGATTTTCTGACGAGCAACCAACTGAGCTTCACTAAGTTTTATTTCCTCAAAATTAGAAAAATCACAAACTTGCGAAGAAATTTTCTTTTTATTTTGCGTGTCGAACACAACTTTTTCAGCTAGCATCATTTTGAGAACATTTCCTCGTGGAATCATCGTGTAATCCGAAACCCATTGTAGAAAATCGTAATTTACTTTGCCGATGTTATATCCAAAAACAATCGATATATCTTTTAATTCGATATCCGTAACCACAGGATCATCTGTTATAAGCCCGATAATGTTGCGTCGTCCAAATGAAACTTCTACAACGTCACCAACATGCAATTCTTCGTTCGAATAATAAGAAAAACTGATATCAAACGGACCTACTGGAAGAACAGAAAATATGGCCATACCAAAATCAACGTAAAAACACATTAGATTATAGCACAGGAAGTGGCACTGTATACAGACTCTTTGAATTTCAACAATCGCTGATTTTTAATCAATAATACATATATCCAAAAAAATAAACTGCCTAAAAACAGATATTTTAAATTATAATCAACTATTTTGATGTTGCTGTGACAAGATGATTGCAAAAAAATATCTAAAAATTGCTTGACTTTTTAAAAACATTATGATATCGTTGTTTCCGTGGTCCATAATAATGGAGGAAGCTATGAAGAATATAAAAACTATGTGTGCGTTTTTAGTTGCTGTGTTTGGAGTGGATGTATCAGCTCTTCAGATTAATACGCCGGAAGCTCAGGATATCATTCATGGATATATCGCTTGTTCGAGGAGTGCAACTAGTTTCGATGGTTTACTCTCGTGGAGCGTTTACCAAGAAGATGATAAGTTAATTCTCATTTTATCATGTGATGGAGTCGAGATGAATGTGTTGGAAATAACATTCGATCAGGAAAGCAATATGTTCACAGCAAGTAGCGACAACGAAGATGTAAGAAAACAGTTGGTAAAAGCTAATTTCTCATTCGACGTCCCGTCCACTGAACTTGCAGTACCTCCTATAGATTTAAAAACAAAAAAGAGAACTGTCAAATTTCCTGGGGTAGAGATAAAAAATGCGCAGACAACGGAAGAATTCTTGACAGCCTTATCTGACTCCGTGGGGTTTTATTTTCCTGAGTGGTGGAAACAAGTGAAAAACTTTGAGAAAGTTGTATAGGTCTCGTTAGGAAATTTTAATTTATTAGAAAAAGCTGTATAATTCTTCAAATTTCAACAAGGAAAGATTTATACAGCATGATAGAATATAACGTTCCCAACGATGTTTTTCAAAAATTTTATGATTTTTTAGTTACGATTCCGAAAATTCACATCAAAAACGAAAAGAAAACGCGTATTTTTATTGAAGCTGTGCACTATTTATCGCGCACAGGTTGTCAAGTGCGCCTCTTGCCAAAAGAATAGGGAAACTGCTTTTCCATATATCAAAGATTTCTGTATTGGAAAAAACTTGGAATTTTGGAATCGATGTTTAAGTTTTTTCAAGAAATTGATCAAGAGTACTTTTTGCCGCTTCGCTTATTAATCTGCATTCGAGCTTGTTTCGCAGGCGAACAGACTCTCTTTTGAGAGATTTTATCAGTCTGCAAATTTCTCGCAGTCGACGCAGTTCCGGTCGCTGAGGTACCCAAATTCTAGGAATA
>JAISZX010000114.1 GCA_031284365.1 Holosporaceae bacterium | reverse complement strand
TTTTAAATATCCCCATTTATGATATTGATTATTTGGGAACAACTTTAAAAAGGAAAATACCAAGAAAGTGGAAAGTGGTGAAGTTTTTGCATTAATCTAAGTATTTTAGTGTAGGGATCTTTTTTATAGGACGAGAAAATGCTATTATTTGAGCACAAATGGGTTTGGAGTAATTTATGGACGAGAGAATTTTTGAGGAAGGAGAGTATGTTGTATATCCAGCCCATGGTGTAGGGATAGTAAAAGGCTTTGAGCATCAAAACATTTCTGGGATTGACTTAGAAATGGTGATAATTATCTTTGATAAAGACAAAATGGTTATAAAATTACCTTTGAACGTATCTACCTCTTCTAAAATCCGCAAATTATGCTCTGAAAAAGAAATGCAGGAAGCGGTTGATTATCTGAAAAGTCCGACTCGTGTTAAGAAGATGATGTGGAATCACCGCGCCCAGGAATACGAAGCCAAGATTAATTCAGGTATTCCCCTTTCCCTAGCCCAGGTGGTGCGGGATCTTCATAGAACAGCAACGCAGCCGGAGCATTCTTATAGCGAGCGCCAAATCTATCAGGAAGCGCTAGATAGATTGATGAAAGAGTATGCAGCAATAGTAAAAATAGATGAAAAAGAAGCAATGGCCTATTTGGAAAAAGTTCTATCAGCTGCTTGATCTTCCGTGTGTCCCTGTGAAAACTGTAAAAAATGTATAGAACATTTCAATGTCCCGGCGTAGACTGACTATACTAAAAAAAAAGAGTGATATTATGAGTGTGAAAATTTCCGGCTTTGAATTAGCCAAACGCACCGGTGTTAAAAAGGCGATAGCAGTAATTATGGAAGGCAGGGTTTTGGATCTAGCATCTGATATTCCTGAGGATGCAGTAGTGGAGTTCATTACAGAGGAGCACCCAAAAGCCATTGAAATCATGAGACACACCAGTTCTCATATCATGGCACAGGCACTAAAAGAATTATGGCCCAGTGCTAAGATATCCATCGGTCCCATCATCGAGAACGGATTCTACTACGATATTTCTTGTGAACATCAAATAACCCAAGAAGATTTTGAAAAAATTGAGAAAAAGATGAAAGAAATCATCAAGTCAGATTACAAAATTCGACGCGAAATCTTATCAAAATTAGACGCCATAGATATGTTTTCCCAGAAAAATGAACACTTCAAGGTGGAATTGATACAGGATCTTGATGTGAAAGAGGTTTCCATCTATTGGCACGATGATAAATTCGTAGATTTATGCCGAGGGCCTCACTTACCGAAGACAGGGATGGCATCCGTTCATTTCAAGCTAATGAAAGTGGCTGGTGCTTATTGGCGAGGAGATTCGAAGCGCGAAATGCTGCAAAGAATTTACGCTACATCATGGTTTTCGAAGGAAGATTTGGAAATTTACCTATATAATCTAGAAGAAGCTGAAAAAAGAGATCACCGCCGCATCGCTCGGGATATGGATTTATTTCATCTGCAAGAAGAATCTCCGGGATGCATATTCTGGCATCCAAAGGGCTGGACTATGTATAACGCTCTCCGCGATTACATGAGAAGACGCATTCAACGGGATGGATATGTGGAGGTCTGCACGCCGCAGATGATAGATCGTTCGCTTTGGGAAGCTTCCGGTCATTGGGAAAAATACCGGGAAAATATGTTTATTGCCGAGTCTGAAGGTAGAATTGTTGCCATAAAACCCATGAATTGTCCTGGTGCTATACAAATTTTTAAGTACGGAGTAAAAAGCTACCGGGATTTGCCTCTGCGGATGGCAGAGTTCGGATGTTGCCATAGGAATGAGCCCTCCGGCGCGTTGTACGGAGTCATGAGGGTGCGCGGTTTTACCCAAGATGATGCTCACATTTTTTGCACACCGAACCAAATTAACTCAGAGACAAAAAAATTCTGTCTATTGTTAGGCAATGTTTATAAAGACTTGGGTTTTGATGAATTTACTGTAAAATTTTCCGATCGTCCGGAGAAAAGGACCGGTTCCGACGAAATATGGGACATATCCGAGGACCTTCTTCGGAATGCTACACGGGATGCAGGTTTGTCTTTCACCACCAATAAGGGGGAGGGAGCTTTTTATGGTCCAAAATTAGAGTTTGTTCTAAAAGACAAACTGGGGCGCGAATGGCAATGCGGAACGCTACAAGTAGATTTTCAATTGCCCGAGAAATTGGGAGCTTTCTACACAGCGGAGGATGGCCAAAAGCGCCATCCCATAATGTTGCACCGCGCAGTTCTAGGTTCATTGGAAAGATTTATTGGTATTATGCTGGAACACTATGCAGGTAGAGTTCCACTTTGGCTAAGTCCGGTCCAAGTAGTTTTGGCTCCAATCACCAATGACTTTGACGACTACGCTGTCAACGTTTTCCAAGAACTCGATAAAAATGGTATCCGAGCAGAGCTAGACCTGAAGTCCGAAAAGATTTCCTACAAAATAAGGAAGCATATTTTGGAGAAAATTCCCATTGTAATCATCCTAGGAGCAGAGGAAATAAAGCAAAACAGTCTAACTTTGAGATATTTGAATGGGGATCAGGAGACCATAAAAATTGCGGATGCGATAACAAAAGTAAGAGATCTCTGCCGGCCGCCAGATATTTTGTAGTTCAGATTATATAACTGGTGGTAAAAATGCTAACCTGAAAATAGAAGACATCAGATGCAGTTAGTACAGCCTTTTGAGCTGTTTTTTTAACTGATTGATTTTTATATGATACCAAATCCCGTTACTGAATGTCCGAATAATTACTGTTGGGCAATTGAGAGATTGTTGAGTCATGGAGCGAATTGATGAAAGCTTGGAGAGAAACCTCTAGTTGCTCCAGAGTCTCAAAAAGTCTATTGTAAAGTCTATTGTGTAGCATATTTTGTTTCAGACATCCTCAAAATTGTTCTAGAGGATTCAACTCTGGCGAGTGTGGTCGTTTTGGTCGCTTCCGACCTGTGAACGTCTCGACAATATCGTTCAGATTTATCTGAAACACATTATCTACAGACTCAAATCCAGAAATTTTACTATTAATTTTGTGAAACTACTTGAAACTTTGTCCCCGGTGATTATGGAAAATTTATGTAATAAAGATTGACTGTTTTTTTTAAAATTGTTACCCTTTACAAGAGGGATGATGCTAACATATTTATTCAAGTTATCAACAATGATTTATTTTAGAAGAAAAAATCAAAAAAACATGAACATTTTTTTCGAAAATATTATTTTTATGCAAAATTAGGAGGTGTTCATGTATCTATCAGAGCTGTTTCAAAAAAAAAAGTGTTTGTTTTCATGTGAAATATTTCCACCGAAAAAAAATTCTGAGATAGAGACAGTTTATCGAACTATATCTGGCTTACAGCAATTACATCCTGATTTTATTAGCGTAACTTGTGGAGCTGGCGGTAGCGCTGTGGAAGATAATCTCACTGTGAGAATTGCTAGTCATGTCAAAGAGAAATATGGCATAGAACCATTGGCCCACCTAACTTGTGTCAATACTTCTCGGAATAATTTAGAAGAAACTATTGTTTTTTTGAAGAAAAATCGCATAGAAAATGTACTGGCATTGCGAGGAGATCGCGTGGATGGCAATACAGCGACCGATTTTGCATATGCCGCCGAGCTTATATCTTTGATTAAGCGAAAGGGAAATTTTTATATAGCCGCTGCTTGTTATCCAGAAGGGCATCCGGAATCAAGTAACAGAACAGAAGAGATCCGGCATTTAAAAGAAAAGGTGGAAGCCGGCGCTTCTCACTTAATATCGCAACTATTTTTTAATAATGAAAATTTTTACGCGTTTATAAACGAAGTTCATACTGCTGGCGTTCATGTTCCTATTGAAGCAGGTATTATGCCGGCGGTGGATAAACGTTTGATTGAAAAAATTGTATCGCTTTGCAGCGCCACTTTACCTCCAAAACTCTCAAGGATCCTGAGCCGTTTTGAAAAACATCCCTCTATGCTTTTTGAAGCGGGTATTGATTACGCTACCGAACAAATAATAGATTTGATTTCTTCTGGCGTTCAAGGTATACATTTGTATACAATGAATAATCCGGTTGTAGCGGAAAAAATCATCCACAACATTGGAGGTTTGCTAATGGAAGTCAACGGGAGGCGACCATAGTTATGTTTCTTACTGAAGTTTTTACTGAATCTGTAGAAAAAATACCTCAGGAAGAAGAAATATGCAAGAACCTTTCTCTAAAACCAAGTGAAAAATTACATCGCGAAGTTGTTCGCTATCTTGGATATAAAAACGATGTAAAAGTTACTCCGGAAATAAATTCTTTGATTCAAAAAGGTATAATAGAAATTTGCACCACCATTGAACCTCGCACCATATATCGTTGTTTTTCCATACAAAATTCCCAAAACTCCTCTCTCCGCGAAGAAAACAATAAAACATTTTCCAAGAATTCGGGAATAACCTGTGATTTATCGTTGCATCAGTATAATGGAATTATTTTGATGGGTGCTACGTTGGGCGTCGACGTTGATCGATTGTTAAATCGCACTCAAATTCGGGATATAACTTATGCTCTGATACTAGACAGTTGTGCCACCGCTGCTATAGAGTCAATATGTGATGATTTGCAGGATTATCTAACGACAACATATGCTAATCAAAACATGTATCTTACCAAGCGCCATAGTCCTGGATATGGGGATTTGCCACTTTCTTCTCAAACTAAATTACTTTCTTGTCTGGATGCTGAACGAAAAATTGGCCTTAGCACTACCCGGAATTTTTTACTTATACCGACAAAATCTGTTACGGCGATAATTGGGATAAGCTCATTTGAGCAAAAAAACGAGCATATTTCATGTAGTACGTGTAAAATGTATCATGTATGCAACTTTCGAAGAAGCGAGGTTTTATGATAGGCAACTTACTGGAAGAGTTTACTTTATTAGACGGCGGCATGGGTACTATGCTCCAAAAAACAGGCCTTCCTATGGGAATTTGCCCTGAAATATTGAATATTGAAAACCCTGAAATCATAGAGAATATTCACAGGCAATATATTGAAGCTGGATCTCAGATCATCTATACGAACACATTTGGTGCAAACGGATATAAATTATCCAACATAGAATTTTCTTCAGCAAAAATCATAGAAGCTGCCGTGAAAATAGCTCAACGTGCAGTTGGAAAAGATAATGTCAAAGTCGCACTAGATATAGGTCCCATTGGAAAGCTTTTACAACCCAACGGATGTCTTTCTTTCGACGAAGCTTACAGTCTTTTTCAGGAGCAAATTCTAGCTGGCCAAAGGGCAGGCGTTGATTTAATTGTAATAGAAACGATATCTGATTTATTAGAGGTCAAAGCCGCTGTTCTTGCGGCACAAGAAAACGCTGACTTGCCAATCTTTGTTACAATGACTTATGAAGAGAATGGTCGTACCTTTGTAGGATGCAGTCCTGCTTCAATGGCAGTTACGCTTGAGGGACTCGGTGTAGCAGCTTTGGGTATGAATTGTTCGCTGGGTCCGAGTGGTTTACTTCCAATGATGGAGATACTCCGATCTCATACGAATCTGCCCCTTATTATCAAAGCCAACGCTGGGCTTCCTAATTTAAGCAATAATCAATACGATCTGTCGGCAACTGAATATGCAAAACAGCTGATCCCGATGATGGATCGAGGCGTAACAATATTTGGGGGCTGTTGTGGCACTACCCCGGAATATATAAAAGAAGTTGCCACATTATTAAAGTTTAAAAAGCCGACTCTGCGGGAAAAAGTCTCTTTTTCTGCTGTTTGTTCTGCCGAAATCACCGTTATAATAAATAGACCTACTATCATTGGGGAACGAATAAATCCAACCGGCAAAAAACTATTTAAACAGGCTCTCCTAGACCAGAATATAGACTATATTATGAACCAGGGCATCAACCAAGTAGATGCTGGAGCAAAGATATTGGACGTAAATGTTGGACTTCCTGGTATTGATGAAGAAACTATGATGCGCACTGTAGTAAGTCGTCTACAGTCGGTGGTGGATGTGCCGTTGCAGATTGATTCAACAAATGTAAGGGCGTTAGAGGCTGGTCTCCGCATTGTTAATGGCAAACCGCTGATAAATTCGGTAAATGGTAAAGAAGAATCTTTGTGCTCAGTGTTACCGCTTGCAAAAAAATACGGCGCTGCAGTGTTAGGGCTCTGCCTAGATGAGGATGGTATTCCAAACAAAGCAGAAGATCGAGTGAATATTGCTAGAAAAATTCTTAAAAGAGCGCTTGATATGGGGATCAAACGCGAAGATGTCTACATTGATTGCCTGGTTTTAGCTGCTTCAGTACAGCAGTCGGAAGTGGTGGAGACACTTAAGGCTATCCATATGGTAAAGACAGAATTAAATCTCAAAACAGTTCTTGGTATATCGAATATTTCGTTTGGTCTTCCTAATCGTGAACTTTTGAATCAAACATTTTTAACACTGGCATTGGGAGCGGGATTAGATCTTCCGATAGTGAACCCCAATGTTGCTGTCATGAGCAATAGCGTTGCAGCGTTTGATGTGCTATTAAACTACGATAAAAATTCCATTTCCTATGTTGCAAAATACAACGCGTCTATACCTATATCGGAGGATACTCCGCAGATCAAATTATCCCATGATGTTTTCTATGCTATAGAGCACGGTCTAGCAGAAGAAGCTGCTTTATGTGCTGAAGAACTTCTAATGGAGCATGATCCTTTAGATATCGTAAACAAAAAACTCATTCCGGCCTTGGACGAAGTGGGAAAATCTTTTGAGAAAGGAACTATTTATCTTCCGCAACTTTTGCAAGCCGCTGCTAGCGCTCAGAGCGCGTTTACTGTGATTCAAAAGGCGGTTGCCAACTCCGGAAAACAGAGATTAACAAAAGGAAAAATCATTTTAGCTACCGTCAAAGGTGATATTCATGATATCGGAAAAAACATAGTTAAAGTAATTTTAGAGAATTATGGTTATACCATTTATGATTTGGGACGTGATGTGCCTCCGGAAAATGTGTTAGCAGCAGCTATAAAGTACGATGTACGGTTAATTGGCTTATCTGCATTGATGACAACCACTCTTAGTGGCATGGAAGAAACCATTCGCCTGGTGAAAAAAGATAGAATAGATTCTATCTTTTTTGTGGGTGGCGCAGTTTTGACTGCTGATTACGCAGAAAAAATCGGAGCGGATTACTATGCACATGACGCTAAGCAATCTGTTGATATAGCGAAAAAAGTATTGGGATAGGCTAGGGTTCAGTTTTAGGTAATTGAAGAAAGTAATGGAAGTCCTTCTGTATTCGCATTAATTTTTCCAATATCATGAAAAAAAACACTATTAATATATTTGAAAATACATACTTAGAATTAAATAGTATACCATTCCATATATAGAGAAATAGATTTTGACCAATGACAAATTGTGGATAAACATAATAGCAGACAACGTCGATGCATATGCTATACAACAGTATAGACAATATTGCTCCGCACAGATTAAGGTAGACATTTTTTATTTTTCTAACAAAAAAAGTTGTTATCGAAAACGTTGCTAAATTAATTATTGCAAATGGAGTAAATTGGAAATTTGAGCAGGAAAGTGCATAAAACACCCAAGCTATGGCACAAGTATTCATTAGCATTGAGTTTTTATTATATTGGCTAAATAACATTAAGATTGAGCTTATCATGAAGGTACTTTATATATCCATATAGAATAAGATTATATACTTGCTATTGTAAGTAATCAAGTTTTTATATCCAGTGGGATTGCTAATTTAGTATAGTTTTTAACATATCCGCGGAAATAAAGAAATTTAGAGAAGCAACGAGCATGGAAAATGGCTGGAATAGCGCCTTTATCTTCGTACCAATAGATGGAAACCTCCTTCACATTCAAAGCCGGAAATTTTCACACTCATAATATCACTCTTTTTTTTTAGTGTAGTCAGTCTACGCCGGGACATTGAAATGTTCTATACATTTTTTACAGTT
>JAISZX010000079.1 GCA_031284365.1 Holosporaceae bacterium | reverse complement strand
AGAATTTTTGCGATATCGGTGTTGTCAAAATGCAGATCTTTGATGTGCGGATTACCTTTGAACAAAGAATTTAAAAGCGAGATTAAACACGGCTTACCGCCTTCTTTTCCGAAAATATTCTTAAAAACAAAATCCTGTTTTGGATCTAGCAAATTAGTCATCACGCACTCCATTTATTCTTGTCGTCTCATTCCGATTCTTAGCATAGATAATGCTATATTATAGCACAACCAAGCATAAAATGCGAGTTTTATTTGCACGCACCTAAAAAAAACTTGACTTTTCAAAAGAATTGTTGTAGAATGCTTGCAGATTGATGGAATCAATCTAACGACATTGATTATGTCGTTTTTCAAAAAGAAATATATTATTTAAATTAGGGGAAAAAGTATGAATTTTGATAAAATTAAAGTTAGAATTAGCCATATAAAATCGATGTACGAATTTATAAACGGCTTTAAACAAGTCTCTTTGGAGCATTTCATTGCGTTACGTATGCTTGCCACCGTGTGTCGTGTCGTCGCTACATATAGCTTTTTTGGATCCAGTGGAAGCTTTGAAGAATCACTTGAATGTTGATTTATCGTTAATATGGTGGTAGTATTATGTTGCTTCTAGCGAAGTGTATTTTGTTTTTAGGTTAATTGGAGTTGAAAATGACGAAAATAGTGAATTTTATACCTCTAAAAGACAGAGTGTTAGTGAAAAGGATCGATCAGGAGGAGAGAAGTTCTGGTGGAATCATAATTCCTGATACAGCCAAGGAGAAGCCGGCAGAAGGAGAAGTTCTAGCTGTCGGATCAGGCGTTAGGGATGATCACGGAACTCTACATGCTCTTGAGGTTAAAGTTGGGGATCGTGTACTGTTCGCAAAGTGGGGTGGAAATGAAGTAAAAATCGGCGGAGAGGAGTACGTCATCCTTAAAGAATCGGATATTTTAGGTATTTTTAAATAAGTTATATGGAGGTAAGTTATGTCAGCAAAGGAAGTTAAATTTTCAGTTGATGCTCGCAGCAAAATGTTGCAAGGAGTTGATGTTTTGGCGAGCGCAGTGAAGGTTACTCTCGGACCAAAGGGACGCAATGTCGTAATTCAGAGGAGCTTCGGATCTCCTAAGGTTACAAAAGACGGAGTTAGCGTCGCAAAAGAAATAGAATTGTCCGATAAATTCGAAAATATGGGTGCTCAGATGGTTAAAGAAGCCGCCAGTAAAGCCAATGATCTGGCCGGCGATGGAACAACCACGGCAACAGTCCTTACCCAAGCCATCGTAAAAGAGGCCGTTAAAGTAGTTGCTTCGGGAGTCAATCCAATTGATTTAAAGCGCGGCATAGACGCTGGAGTTGTAGCAGTCGCAGAGATGCTAAAGACTGTTTCAAAGAAAATTTCAACCAACGAAGAAATTTCTCAAATTGGAACGATTTCTGCCAATGGAGATGCCTCTGTCGGTGAAATGCTGGCCAAGGCGTTTGAGAAAGTCGGTAAGGAAGGCGTTATCACAGTTGAGGAAGCAAAATCTCTCGAAACCGAGCTGGAAGTTGTCGAAGGAATGCAGTTCGATCGTGGATATTGCTCCCCTTATTTCGTAACGAATCCGGAAAAAATGATATGCGAGTTGGAAAATCCAGTAATTCTCATTCATGAAAAGAAACTTTCGGTTTTGCAGCCAATGCTGCCTATCCTTGAGAAAGTTGCCCAATCCGGAAGGCCACTGCTGATCATTGCGGAAGACGTTGAGGGAGAAGCGCTAGCAACCCTAGTCGTAAATAAATTGCGCGGCGGTTTGAAGGTAGCGGCTGTGAAAGCTCCAGGGTTCGGCGACAGAAGGAAGGCAATGCTGGAAGATGTTGCCATCTTAACCGGAGGACAGGTCATCAGCGAAGATCTTGGCATTAAACTGGATACAATTGATACAAACGCGCTCGGCACAGCAAAGAGAATCTTTGTTGATAAAGAGAATACGACCATCGTGGACGGTGGCGGAGAGAAGCAGAATATAGAAGCCCGCTGCGGACAAATCAAAAGGCAAATACAGGATACGACCTCGGATTACGATCGTGAAAAACTTCAGGAGAGGCTCGCGAAGTTATCCGGAGGTGTTGCTGTAATCAGAATCGGTGGCGCGACAGAAATCGAGGTAAAAGAGCGCAAGGATCGCGTGGAAGACGCAATCAATGCAACGCGCGCTGCGGTAGTTGAAGGCGTTGTCCCCGGTGGCGGTATTGCTCTTCTGCGTGCCGTTAAGGTGCTGGGGAATTTGCATCACAAATCTGAGGACGAACGTCTTGGGATTGAAATTCTTAAAAGAGCAATTCAATTCCCTGCTCGTCAGATTATCGACAATGCTGGATTAGATGCATCTCTGATAGTGGGAAAAATTCTCGAAAATGACAGCTTTAATTATGGTTTCGATGCCCGCAAAGGCGAGTATGTCGACATGATGAAAGCAGGTATCATCGATCCTGTAAAAGTCGTAAGAATCGCGTTGCAGAGCGCCGCTTCTATCGCAAGCTTGATGGCGACCACAGAGTGCATGATCGCTGAAAAACCAGAAAAAAAAGCTGAAACACCTCCAATGCCAGGCGGTGGAATGGATTACGGCTTCTAATTGTTTTCGTTGGCATTTCAATCTTCCCCTCATTTTTGAGGGGAAATGTCTTAGCTAAATTATTCTTTCTACATTAGTTTGCGTTGCTTTTGCACAAAATAAAATCTTACATTTTAACTTATTATAAATACATGCATATTAGTATGCTTAAGATAATGGACTGCGATTTTACATAACTAATGGAGGAAAGTAATGGAAATAAAAACTTCGACACAGGATGGTGTAACCATTGTAACACCTGTTGGTCGAGTTGATACTTCAACTGCCAAGGCTTTTGAAGACGGCGTCATGGGAGCTATTGATTCAAATAATAAAATAGCAATACGCTTCAATGAAATTGATTATATTTCTAGCGCTGGATTAAGAGTCGTGCTAATGGCAGGGAAAAAATTGACGGCTTCAAAGGGAGTTTTGGTCATTATAGATATACCAGATAAGATCCTATCGATATTCAAAATGAGCGGGTTTGATAAAATTTTAAAAATATGCCAATCTTTCGAAGAATCTAAAGCTTTTTTTAACTAGTTTATTGTTTAATCAAAGAGAATAATAAAAAGAAAGGAGCTATTATGGTAAGAATACCTACTGAAGACAAGAAAAAAGAGCACAAGGACGGTAAGAAAAGGATTTCTATCGCTATGCAAGGCGGAGGTGCTCATGGTGCCTATACCTGGGGCGTACTGGATAGACTTTTACAGGAAAAAGATCTGGTTGTTGAAGGTGTATCTGGAACTAGCGCCGGCGGAATGAATGCTGTTGCAACTGCTCAGGGTATAATAACAGGTGGAAATGAAGGGGCTCGTCAACTTCTAACAGAATACTGGAATGTGAACACAAAAGCCGGTGAAACTAGTATGTTTAAGCCAGGAGTATTGGACGTTCTTGCTGGAAAATACACTATGCATAACTCTCCAGGTTTTCTGTTTTTTGACTTTATTAGCAAGATTTTTTCTCCATATCAGTTAAATCCACTGGGGACTAATCCCCTAAAAGGGGTTATCGAGCAGCTATTTG
Source organism: Holosporaceae bacterium (assembly GCA_031284365.1). GTDB lineage: Bacteria > Pseudomonadota > Alphaproteobacteria > UBA3830 > UBA3830 > JAIRMQ01. The sequence goes on along the minus strand of JAISZX010000079.1, from coordinate 3,249 downwards.
ATTTCGATAAATTGAACGGATCAGATGTTGTCAAGGTATTTTTGGCTGCGACGCACGTTTACACAGGAAAATTAAAAGTTTTTTCCAACACAGACAAACAATTATCCACAGAAGCTTTACTTGCGACCGCCTGTCTGCCCACGTTGTTTGCTGCTGTGCTTGTTAAAGGTGAATATTACTGGGACGGTGGATTTATCGGAAATCCAGTCATATATCCATTGATCTACGATTGTGAAACGCCGGATATTATGATTATTAAGCTAAATCCTACACATCGCAACAAATTGCCAACTTCAGCTTCTGAAATTTCGGATAGATTGAACGAAATTACGAACAATACGTCGATTATGAGGGAAATGCGTTCGATGCACTTCATTACAAAGTTGATTGATAGTGGAATTGTCGCTCCGGGTAAGCTAAAGAGATGTTTTGTTCATTTGATAGAAGATGAAAAGGCGTTCCATGAGCTTGGATGGTCCTCAAAATTGAACACAGACAAGGACTTTTTGAATTACTTGTTCGTGGCGGGTAGAAAATCAGCAGATAAGTGGTTAGAGAAGAACTACGACAAAATTGGAAAAGAAACTACAGCCAATGTTGCTGAAGAGTTCGTTTAAAAAATAGGTTCGTAGGCTAAAGCCTGTGAAGAACTCTAACGAGGAAACAGATAGATACCTGTTTCCTCATGGTATGTGTCGGTTGCTTGCTGATCTTAAAGTATAGACTTGGTGGTGCTCATGCTAGAAGGTTTCGTCGCAAATAATGTAATCAATATGTTTTCGCTATCATTGGTGTTCACTTTGATTGTGTTAAATATTTATTTATCAACTCAGGTACTCAATATTACTGATCTTACCTGTGACGCCAGCGTCGCACTTGGCGGGTGTTCCTATGGAGCACTCGTAATTTGCGGAATCAATCCTGTAATAGCTCTTTTGACTGCCACATGCTTAGGCGCTGTAGCTGGACTTCTCACGTCGTCTCTCGTTATAAATATCAAAGTAGAGCCAGTTTTAGCCAGTATTATTACTTTAACTGCTATTGAGACTTTTATAGTGAAATTATCTGGTTTTGGACATGCTATTATTATTAGTTGCGGAGGCAAAACAGTTTTATCATCTCATACGGCCATCGAGAATGTAGTTGTTGCTTTTATAGCTGTTTTAATTTTGAGCATATTATTTTACAAAATACTGAATTCCGAGTATGGATTGGCAATGAGAGTGTACGGAGACGGTGTTGTCATAGCGAGATCTCTTGGAATTAATACGAATCGAATACTCTGTGTTGGTTTAGGAATGGGAAACGCGTTATCAGCAGCAGCTGGGGCATTGATAACTCAAATACTCGGCACTTTTAATTCCGGAATCGGCAATGGATCCATGGTTTTTGGTTTAGCCGCCGTTATTATTGGAAGCAAGTTAGTAGCGCCCAATACCATAAAATCGTCTATAATTGCATGCTTTATAGGGTCTTTTGTGTATAAAGCTATAATAGCACTAGCAACGTTCGGTGGATCTGGAACTTTGGGATCAGAGTACAACGGCGTAATTACGGCTGTGGTACTCGTAGTCATGATTGCTTTAGCACAGGACGGCAAAAAGAAAAGGAGAATCATATGATTCGGCTGGAAGACATATTTGTTGTATTTTACCAGGGCACTCCCTTAGAGAGGATAGCTCTTCGAGGCGTTAATTTCACAGCCCAGGAAGGTGAAATAGTAACACTAGTCGGAAATAATGGCAGTGGTCGAACTACTTTGCTTAGTTTCTTGGCCGGTCATATTGGCCAAAATTTTGGACGACTGTGGTTCAATAAAGTTGATATAACAGGCCAATCACTGATGGAAAGGTCTAATATATTTTCGTCTGTATTCTATGACCAAGACACAGGTACAGCTGGAAATCTCACTGTTATTGAAAATCTCGCCATCGCTAGTCTACATCATCAAAGTCGAAGTATCATCGAAACGGCAGTATCCAACGAAATGCGCGAAACGTTTATTGAGCAGCTTCATGAAGTCAACTTTATGGGAATTGAGGAACTTGCAGACGAAAAAGCTGCGAATCTGTCAAAACCTCACAGACAGGTTTTGGCTCTGATGATTGCCGTAATTAAGGGAGCTCAGGTGCTGCTGATAGACGAACACTCAACAGGATTGGACAAAGAATCTGCAAAAGCTTTATTGGAAACCACAGAAAAAATCATACGCTCAAGAAAAATTACAACAATTATGGCCATAAGCGATCCAAAGTTTGCACTAGATGTATCTGATAGAACAATTGTGCTAAGTCATGGACAAGTTGTCTCTAATTTGAGTGGAGAAGAGAAAAAGAAAATTAAGTTAGAGGATCTTTTTGCATCATTTAACGTAATTCCTCAAATAAAAGACATAGATCCGCAGATTCGTGCTGAAACATTAGCCGCAGATGCTAACTTGGACCGTTGAAATCTGATCTATCAAAAATGGTTAAAATTTGGTAAAATTAAAAAAGATTTCTATGGATGGTTTTGAATATGGAACAGTTAGAATTTGTTAATCTTGGTGAATTGGTATCCGCCGATCACAATTATCGTAAATTCAAGGAATTATTGGATTTTGAAAGCATAAATGAGATACTGTATATAGAGTCAAGCACCAAAAGCTAATTTTTCATCGAAAGTTGCGTTATTTTTGAGTATTCCGAAGAAAATGTGCATCAATTTTAGCACAACAGCTATAATGATAGCTTTAGCTTGTTTTCCTTTATTTTTCAATCTGTTAACAAAAGGCAAGAATGATTCGTTGTGGTTTTTAACTGAAATTGCAGACATATATACTATATTTCTGACATTTTTTGCTCCGATTTTTGAGATTCTTGAACGTCTTTTCACGGAAGATCCAGATTCGAAATTATTTGGAGTTACGTCCACAAATGCAGCGTATTCTTTCGCACTTGAGAAATTTTTGACATTCGGCATTTCTGAAATCACCGTGCAGGCCGTATAAAATCCAACTCCTTTTATCTCCGTAAATATATTTACGATATAGAAAGGATTTTTGTAGAGGGTTTTGAATATGGAACAGTTAGAATTTGTTAGTCTTGGTGAGTTGGTATCCGCCGATCACAATTATCGTAAATTCAAGGAGTTATTGGATTTTGAAAGCATAAATGAGCACTTAAAATTTTTAAAGAAGGAAAATCCTCATGAAGGCTACGGCCTCGAGCGTTTGTTTAAGTGTCTGTTTTTGCAGTTTTTAGAAGATTT
>JAISZX010000076.1 GCA_031284365.1 Holosporaceae bacterium | reverse complement strand
TTGAGCAGAGTGATTCTTTTTATGTGCGGATTTCCCTGCAGAATCGCGTTCAGCAGACACATAAGCACCTTCTTATGCTTCTCTGCGCCAAACAGATTCGCAAAAACGAAATCCGAACTCGGATTTAGTAGTCCGTCCATCAACTGCTCCACCGTACGCATTGCGTTATAGCATATCACGTCTTCTTGTAAAAATCAAGCCAATTGTTGTGCACAGGCACGGTCGTTTCATAAAATTTTATTTATGCACAATATATTATACCTAATCACCTTGAGAAATTGGATTTAGACGAGATTCTGAAATTGTCATTAATTCGATCAACCATGGGTTTGGAGATAGTTTTCCATGTATAATTGAAGAAATTTTGTACAAATTCTCAAAATTCTTTTGCAGAACTGAAAAAAACATTATTCCTGAATCTTTGTTTGCTTATCACACCAAATTGGAAAAAGTTAGTGTGTTACAGTCTTTTTTTGGTAATACAAAACTTGAGTCAATTGGCGCTAGAGCATTTTTTGGGTGTCGTTCTCTGAAGTCAATAACTATCCCAGGCAGTGTGAGTTTTCTGGGAGAAGCTTGTTCTCTGGTTGTGAAAATTTAAAAAAGTAACAATTAAATCTGACACATTGAGGATACTTAATCCAGAAACATTTATGGGGTGCTATGCTTTGGAGTCTATAACTATTCCAAGCGATTTTGCAATTGAGCGGGGTTGTTTACCTAGTAATGTAATTGTGAAAAGAATCGCACCAGCAGCGGCTCATGTGTGTGTGGTTCAAGGGGTGGTTGTGGTTATAGATCCTATTTCTAATTCGAAGTATCATCATGGTTCGAGCTATAAACGACTAACGTAACAGGAAGTCGATCTACGAAGTGCATGTATATATGTCATGTACTTCGTACGGTATTTCCTAATTATTCCAGAGAGTTGCTTTTATTATTTCATCAGATGTGTCGATTTTGCCATCTTTTACCATTAGAGACACAAAATTGAAAACATTGCGTGCAAATAGTTGGCTTGAATCGCAGGCTACGCGGGCAGCAAGATCAGTGTATCCGATTATGATGACTTTTCCGATTTTTACTACTTTGTCCTTTTCTGATAGCTCGCAATTTCCGCCGGTTTCCGTGGACATATCAACTATTACAGCTCCATCTGGCATTGATTTCACCATTTCTTTTGTTATAAGTCTTGGCGCTGGTTTTCCTGGTATCTGAGCTGTTGTTATCACAATGTCTGCTTTGGAAATTACCTGAGCCAACTTTTCAGCCTGGCGATTTTTGTAATCAGAGCTCATTTCTCTTGCATACCCGTCTGAGTTTTCTCCGATGTCTCTATTTTCAACCTCAATGAAGCTTGCTCCCAAACTTTCAACCTGTTCTTTCACAGATGCACGCACATCGAACGCAGAAACGACTGCCCCAAGTCTTTTGGCTGTCGCAATGGCCTGTAATCCTGCAACTCCAGCGCCGAGAACAAGTACTTTTGCTGGACGGATCGTTCCAGCGGCTGTCATCATCAGCGGGACAACGCGTCGGTACTCCGATAGAGCTTCGAGAACAGCTTTGTATCCAGCTATATTCGCCTGAGATGACAGGATATCCATTGCCTGAGCTCGCGTAATTCTTGGAATTTTTTCTAGTGCACACAGATTTATACCAGCGCTGCTCATTTTATCCAAAATACTTTGATTTTGAAACGGAGAAAGTAGAGCAACTAAATACGATCCGGCCTTCAATTTTAGTTCTTTTTCAAAAGATGGTTTGACGCACAGATATAAATCCGCATTAGAAACTCCATTCTGAACTGACGCTCCAGCTGCGATGTATTCTTCATCTCGGAATCCGGCGTTTATTCCTGCACCTTTCGGAACAACTACTTCAAATCCTAGATCCACATATTTTTTTGTGGTTTCCGGTACTATTGCTACTCTCTTTTCTTTTCCGTCTATAATTGTGCTGATTTTCATTAGGCTGCTCCTTTAATTTTTTCTGATAACCCTGCTATCAAATAATCGCGAGACAATGGCAGTTTTCCATTATTTATACCGCTAAAATACATTTTTAAAAAATGTCCTGTTATTAACAGGGCACGAGTAATATCGTAGATAGTCGGTGCTATGGATGGTGTATTTTTTGAAATCAAAAACTGCGGCAGAACGAATAGCTTATCTTTATATTTCTCTCCTGCTGAACGAGTGGCGGCGCACCCAGTGCGAGGAGATACATAAAACAAATCTTCTGTTTTTTTTGTAAGTGCGCATTTTGAAAGATCTAGCCCAAATCCAATTTCAGACAAAAAATTTATTTCGAAGAGAGCATAATTGACCAACCAATTTTCCTGAGAAATAGATAAAAGCAGTGTCTTGAGTGTATTAAATAATTTTTGATGTGGAGCTTTTTCTGGCAATCCAATGCAGCAGAGAAAGCAAATACTATCTATTGCAAAAATTCCAAGTGGATTGTTGAAGGCATATGTAAATGGAGAAAAAATATTCTCTATTTTAAACGTACCGAGTTGATCATGTGTGCGCCCTTTCCATAAAATATTGCTTATATCACCCAACTGAACAGACATTCTTTTATTTTTGACTAACCCAGACGTTTTGCCGATTGTTTTATTGAAAACAGTTACCACTCGAGAGTTTTCCGCAAATGATTTTGATGACAAAATAACACTATTTTCTTGCCACTGCAATTCTAATTACTCCTGTTCCTACTTGCTATTTTTCAGATGTAGGGAAAGAAGTCAAGTGATGTTAAAAAAAAGTTGATATATTTCAACATTTGTGTAAGAATATATTAGCTATTTGTTGGTATGTTACATAGTTATCGGAGCATAGCTCAGCTTGGTAGAGCACAGCCTTCGGGAGGCTGGGGTCGGAGGTTCGAATCCTCTTGCTCCGACCATGGTTTTAAAGATGGGTGATTGAAGTGGAAGTTTCTTTCAAGGGAAAAGGTTTCTTGGTATGTACAACGGTTGTTGTGCTTACGGCGCTTGGTGCGCTAGCGTATTTTAATATGAGAGGCGACAAAGAAAATAAATCTTCGTTTATTCCTCCGGCTGTCACTGTAAGTACAGCAGTTTTTGGTCCAGTTTCGAAGTATGTCAATGCGATAGGGACGCTGCGTCCGTTCGACTCTGTCGTTATAAAGTCAGAAGTCAATGCAAGAATAGAGAAGATAGCTTTTTCTGAGGGAGCTGTTGTAAATGAGAATGATCTTCTTATAGAGTTGGATGATTCTGCAGCTAAAGCTCAGTTGATGGAAGCTGAGGCTCAGTACCGAAAAGCAAAGAGTGAATTCGATCCTATAGAAAAATTGGCGGACAAAGGAGTTATGGCTCGTGTCAAAAGAGATTCTTTAAAAGCTGAGATGGATATGGCGGCAGCGCGTGTTAGCTCACACAAAAATGTTCTCGGAAAACATAAAATTTACGCTCCATTTGGTGGAATTGTTGGATTGAGAGAGATTAGCAAAGGGCAATTTGTGTCTCCAGGAAATGAATTGGTAAAGATAGTTGATTGTCACCCTTTGAAGGTGGATTTCAAAGTTACGGAAGCTGATATTGAAAATATATATGTTGGTCAGGAAATACAGGTCTCAGTCGGCGGAGATACATCGAAAACATTTATTGCAAAAGTTGCGGCGATAGATCCGGAGAGTGAAAAAATTTCACATAGCTTTAGTGTTAGAGGCACTTTGGATGTGCCGGAGGTTGCTGTCGCTTCCCAGATACTTAAGCCTGGAAAATTTGTCAGTGTTAAGATTCCGATCGATGGTGATCAGCAAGGAATTGTTGTTCCGGAAAGCGCATTGGAGAAAATAGGAGACGAGGATATGTTGTATCGTGTCGTTGATGGTGTAGCGATTAGGACTTTGGTAACATCTGGAACGCGGCGCGATGGCAATGTTGAAATTATAACAGGTGTGAATGAAGGAGAGTTGGTGATAACCAGCGGCCAATCTGGCGTTTTGGATGGAAAAGGAGTCTCTGTAAAAGATAGTGCTTCGAGTTCTGACGTGGTTAAGGCTGTTGAGGAAATATACAAACAGCAGAAAAATGCTTCAGCAAAAAAGCAGCAAAAAAAAGGAAAGTAACCCATGCAAATAAGCGAACTTTGCATCAAAAGGCCTGTTTTTTCAACAGTTTTGACGTTGATGATCGTCGTATTAGGAATAATATGCCAGTCTAAGCTTCAGATGCGCAAAGATCCTAGAATTGAGAAATCTGTAATTGTTGTTGAGTCGGAGTTTCCAGGTGCTAGTCCTAAGGTTGTGGAATCTCAAATTACCAGAATATTAGAAGGAGAGTTCGCTACCATTCCAGGGTTGGAGCTCATAAGATCAAACAGTAGCAATCAAAAGAGCGAAATTGTTATGGAGTTTGTTCCTGAGAGAACTCCTGATGGGGCGTCATCCGACGTTCGCGATAGGCTTTCGATGGCTCGTAATAGATTGCCGCATGGGATCCCGGAGCCTATCATTAGAAAAGGTAGCAGTGATTCTAACGCAAGTATCTATGTTGGGTTTACAAGCGAGCGTCATACGATCGATGACCTTAGAGACCACGTAGAAAAGTATGTAAAATCGAAGTTTGAAGTGCTTCCTGGGGTGGGACACGTGGTATTATCCGGCGGTAATGTGAAAACGATGAGGGTGTACGTTAACCCCCAAAGCCTTGCTGCGTACGGGTATACTCCGAGCGACGTTGTTGAGACCATAATGAGTCAACATATTCAAAGACCGTGTGGACGACTGATTAGTCAAGACAGAGAGTTTATGCTCGTAGCTAACGGAGAGCTCAGCAAACCAGAAGAGTTTGACGAGATTGTTCTGCCTTCGAACGGTAGGGGAAAAGTTGTTCGCATAAAAGACATTGGAAAATCAAGACTTGTTGCAGAGGATGTTCGTTCTGGATCTTGGTTCAATGGTAAGGAATGTGTGACTCTATCTATAACGAAACAAGCAACGGCCAATCCGGTTGATCTGAGCAATGCAGTCAACAAAGCTATTCCTGACGTGAGGGAAATACTTCCGACTGGAGTGTCAGCAGTTATAGCAATGGACGAAGCAAAAGATATAAAAGCATCTCTTTACAATGTTTATCAAGCTATTTTTGAAGCTACGTTTTTGGTTGTGTTTGTCGTATTTTTGTTCCTCTGGTCTTTCAGAGCTACTCTGATTCCGATTGTGACTATTCCAGTGTCGCTTCTGGGAACTCTTATACTTTTATTTGCTTTCGATTTTTCGATAAATACTTTTACGCTGCTTGCAATGGTTTTAGCCGTTGGTTTGGTGGTGGACGATGCGATTGTTGTGCTTGAAAATATCCACAGACACATGGAAACTGGGATTTCAAGGTTCAAAGCGGCTATAATTGGATCGAAGGAGATATTTTTCTCGATTGTGGCTATGACGCTTACTCTCGCCATAGCATATATACCGATTGCTCTTACTCCCGGAAAGGTTGGTCGCTATTTTCGTGAGTTTGCTCTTGCCTTGGCTGGTGCTGTTTTGATTTCTGGGTTCGTCGCTGTGACTTTATCTCCGATGATGTGCTCGAAATTACTGAGTGTCGACAGAAAAAAGAACGCCACTGGTATGTTTGCGAGAGCAGCTGTTTGTCAGGAGAGTATTCTGAAATTTATTGAGTCAAAATATCTAAGTGCGTTAACTTTAGCCATTAATAAAAAAGCTATAGTACTATTGATTAGTGCCATAACAGCAGTTATTGGAATTATTATGGTCAATATTTTACCATCAGAAAGCAGACCACTTGAAGACACAGGATTCATAGGTATTCATGGTAACGCTCCCATTGGCGCAAGTTATGCTTTCATGGAGAACAGCGCCAAAAGAGTTAATGATGCTTTGGCAAAGACACCTCACCTTCTTAATAGATGGATCACGGCCGATACTTCAAAGATAGAAGGATTCGTGCAGCTAATTGATTGGAAAGACAGAGGTATGTCGTCTAAAGAAGTTGCAGAAAAAATTCATCCAATGCTGAAAGAAGTTCCTGGGGTTCCGTGTTCTGCATCGTCAGGATTTGGTGGATCAGACAAAGATACGGTTGATTTCATTTTGCAAACAAACCAGAGCTATGAATACCTCACAAAGTATGGTCAGAAATTTCTTTGGTCTCTGCAGTCGAATTACGAGGGGATTCAACATCCACTTCAGTCGTCTTTGCTACCACCTCAGCAGGAGTACGTGCTAGACATAGACAGAAACAAGACTGCGTCTCTCGGCGTTTCCGTAAAAGATATTGTTGAGACTGTCGAGTGCTTTGTAAAAGGGACGAAAGCTGCGAATGTTCAACGCGAATCAAATCGCGATGAGCTATTTGTGCAAGCCGAAAAAAAGCTGCGTGAAACCACTGATGATCTGACGAGAATGCAAGTTAAATCTAAAATGTATTCCAATGATAACGAAATAAAAATGGTTCCAATTTCTGATCTGATTACTGTAAGAGATCGCTCATCTCCGATGGGGTTAAATCATCACAATCAGATGCTATCGATTGTTGCTTTTGGAAATATCGCTAAAGGGTATAGCCTTGGCGGAGTTGTGAATGATCTTGTCAGTTTGAAGGATAAGTATCTGCCGGACACAATCCAGTTAACTTTTTCTGGTGAAACGAGAAATTATCTTGAGGAAAGTAAGCAGATTGCGCTGATTTTCGCTCTTGCGTTGATTTTCGTGTTTCTTGTGCTTGCTGCACAGTTTGAGAGTTTTATCGATCCTTTCATAATAATGTTAAGCGTGCCTTTCTCGATCACTGGAGCATTGATTACGCTATATATATTTCCGGAAGGCAGCCTGAATATATATTCCAAAGTGGGACTTGTGACGTTAATTGGATTAATAACAAAGCATGGAATTCTGATAGTAGATTTCGCGAACAAACTTAGAGAAAGTGGAAAAAAGCTAATTGAATCGGTGCTGGAGGCTGCTTTCCTACGTTTGCGCCCTATTTTGATGACGACATTTGCGATGGTTATAGGATCAATTCCATTGGCTATGGCAAGCGGAGCTGGTGCAAGTGCAAGGCGTCAGATTGGTCTGGTTATTGTCGGAGGAATGACGTTCGGAACGTTCTTTACGTTGTTCATTGTTCCTATATTTTACGTGCTTTTATCAAGAACAGTAAAAAAGCGAAACGAAGACGAGATTGATGAAAAATTGGTAAGGGAGTAGCATTTGGCTAAGACCTTACCAGTGCTTTTTCCTGGAAACATGCTGCATGTGGCGTTATTTGTTTGTATGTTTAAGAAGTGACAAGGAATTGCTTAACCTGTTGCAATGGCGTAGAGAACCAGTTTTTATGCCGATGTAAAAAGCACGTGAACAAGATTTTGATTCCACGCCAATTAGTTTGAGTAAAAGCTGTACAATATCTGAGGACCTCAAGTGTGAGTGATCCTGTATTTACAAGGATAGCTTCGCTCATTGGTATTGTAACATATAAGGAGAAAAATCACATGCATTCAGTTATTGGAGTCAGGGCCACCTCATGAAAATTTTTGAGATATAATTTGCAAAAGGGTCTTCTGATCCCACCCGGCGAGTTTTCGTAGTCGTTTAATTGATTGTCGAGGCATATTTTTTTCGTAATTTGGAGCAAATTCAGAGCTATGTGTCTGATAATAGCCATAATTTGAGGAGCGTTTTTCTTTCTGATGCGGGATTGATCGTCTCCAAAAGACATATCTAAAACCCAATGTAGACTATTTTCTATGGCCCAATGACTGCGTACTTTTTCCAATGCGGTTTTTGCTGCATCTGTGCATGAGGACACGTAATATCGCGTTTCCTGCGTCATTTTTTTCCCGATTTTTCTTGTGGATTCGATACGAATAACGCTCCTAAGACCACGCCGCTTCGGATATCTCTCTTTCAGCCACTTTATATCTGTTGCCACCAGGCATTTGCGTAATTCCTGACGTCCGTGTCCTTTATCGTGATCCTCGTAGCAGGACATCGTTTTGCAAAATTCTTTATCATTGAAAAAATCTTGAACATCCTCACTAAGAGCCGATTGATTGCCCTTCAATGTGAAAATGTAATTCCCCTCTTTTTCGATAATTCGCTTTGCAATTTCATGCTGACAACCCATGGCATCTATTGTAATCGTACTTCCTCTCAAGTCGAGTACATCTAATAACTTCGGAATCGCTGTAATTTCGTTACTTTTTTCCTCGACTTTCTCCTGAGCTAGTACCAGGCGAGCCTCTGTCGCATAGGCACTGATCATATATAGTATCTTGTGATTATCATCAAAACTGTGGCGAGATGCTTTCCCATCAATTGCTATTACTCCATCTACTTGAGGTTGAAGCGACTTCATCCACTCACAAAAAAGCTTCTGAAACTCTATCGGATCTAACACTCTGAAAAATCTGCGAAAAGTGTCATCACCGGGGATTCCGTTCTTGTAGGGCAATAACTTTCTCAAAAAATCAATTTGAGCATTACCATAATCTTCAATGTCCTGCCAACCTTCTGCGCCACATACACTGCTACACAATGTTACCAGTAAGGTCTCCGCCGCTGTACAAACGATTGCGAGAAGATCGCGGATCGCTTAAAACACTAAAATTATCTAAAAAAATTTCTAACGATTCCTTCCTCATATCAACCTCCAATTTAATATGAAGATCTTCTCTCTTTTCTATACTTTAAAAAAGTTTTTTTTCATGAGGCAGACCT
>JAISZX010000092.1 GCA_031284365.1 Holosporaceae bacterium | reverse complement strand
TATTCCTAGAATTTGGGTACCTCAGCGACCGGAACTGCGTCGACTGCGAGAAATTTGCAGACTGATAAAATCTCTCAAAAGAGAGTCTGTTCGCCTGCGAAACAAGCTCGAATGCAGATGCAAATTAATAAGCGAAGCGGCAAAATCTGCAATTCTTGAAGTTATTTCATCGATTAATACTCAAATTTCAAAGCTTGAATCGGAGGTGCTTGACTCTATACACAGTACTCGTTCAAAATGAGAATCAGGACTTCGGCATTCAAGCAGATTTATCCTGTTCTCACTTTTAGCTAATATATCACATAATATTAGAACTCTACTCTATATACAAATCATAATCCTTTAAAAACGCATCAATACCACTAAGCAGTTCGTTTGCGGCAATGATTAAGTGTCCTTCTGGCCTATCATATCCAGCCACATTTTTAAAACGATCAAGCTTAACTATAGAATTCAGTGCCTTCAATGAATTAAGTGCATTAGAAGCTTCTCGAACGAACTCTCGTGCACAATCGGCGATACCTGGTAGCATTTCAAGACTGGCAAGCTTACTGACGGTAAGGTCAACTCTTTCTATTATATCATCTCTGCCAGATTTTATGTTGGTAAGTACCTTTTTCAATGATTTTCTATCAAATCCTACCACTTGTCCCGGTAATTCTGTACTTACCACCTCTTCTGCCACTCTATAACGCTCATCAAGCCTTGCTCTTCTGGCTGCCTTAGCTCTCTCAATGGCAGCATATGCCGGTGTCATGCTGGTTCCGGTCCTATACCTATAGGTGCTGCCGTTGCCGGTGCTGCCGGTGCTGTTACTGACGCTTTTACATCTTCACACGCGAAACCTCCAATGCTTGCACCAACTAAAACTGCAACAATTTTTCTCGTCATACTCATTATGTCTCTCCTTTCTTTATGTTAAACAAACAAAGCGAAGAAAAAGCTGCCTGGTAAATTAGAACATTCTATTTTTCCCAGAAGTCAGCCACTCCATCACCTGTCAGCAAGTATCTCACAGGAAAGTTAATATAAGATTAACAATATAAAAAAAACAAAAATTTTACATTAAATTGTTTTTGCACAAAAATCTGCTTCATATCATTACTGTAAATTGAGCTGGAACGTTGATTTTGATCACTCCACCGTAGGCGCACATAAGGATTGAATCACTGGTCATCATTGGCCCTGGTTTTGCCATAACCGTTGGCTTTGTTGGAATCCAGATTCCAGCTGGAGTTGGTATACATGGCCCTGGAGTCAGGACTCCCAAAGCAGCGGCTGTCATGGCTGCTGTTGTTGGGTTGGCAATACTCATACATACTCCAAACGGAGCAATATTCAGAAATGGAACGGTATCCATACAGGTTCCCATTGGACCTGCTTTTCCCATTACCATTGACACCGGCAAAAATGTTAAAGCTCCCGGTGCTGCCCCAAAGGGACACATAGTCATTGCTCCACAGCAAACTCCCAACCCCATCTTACACTTCCTTTCTTGATTTTAAGTCACCGTCTTCATCGTATGAATCGACAAAACCATACGGTTTTCCTTCCTGGAATGTTGCTACTTCCATTACATTTTCGTTCTGAAAATATTTCACAACCTCACCATCCAGTTGGCCATTTTTATATGTGGAATGTTCAAATAAACTTCCATCTGGATAGAACGATTGGCAATCGCCTTCCTGCTGTCCGTTGGCATAGGCGGCAATTCTTATAACATTGCCGGAATTGTCGTAGGACGTGAAGTCTCCATCGAAAATACCATTTTTGAAATTTGCAAGACCAACTTTTATGCCATTTGCAAATAAAGTCGCCTCCCCTTCCAACTTTCCGTTGGTAAATGATGCAATCATGGTTGGTTTTCCGGCCATGAAAAACTGTGCATTGCCAGACAGCACACCATTTTCATACATTAATTGGGCGGACAGCTGTTCATTTTCATCGAAAATCTTCATTTCACCGTGTGGAACTCCATTTTTCATTGAAATTGACCTCAGCAACTTGCCATTTTCATCTTTTATTTCCTCGATCGTAATTCCGTCTGTTTGATTATCCAAGTTGCAACATCCCCCCTCCGACTGTGATCATGGGTGCAGATACTTTTGCCATGGCCGTCCCCTGCACTTCCACCTGAAGACCGCCAATCTTAACACCAAGCTGCCCCTTACATTCCAGATTCATATTTGCTTTCAACGTCATGTTCATATTTGCTGATGCATCCAAATTCAGACCAGCTTTTATGGCCATGGCAGTGCCGGACTCAGCTTTAAGGTCAGTTCCTCCCTTCAGTGATAACGCTGTTCCTGCTTCCCCCTTTAAATCTGTGCCTCCCTTAAGGCTTAGCGCTGTACCAGCTTGAATTGCAGTGTCTTGTCCGGATTTTAATGTAGTTTTCTTGCCGGACTCAATGGTAATATTTCCATCTGCTTTGATTGTAAGATCTCCAGATATTTTCCAGGTGCAGTTACCTTTTACATCGTAGGAAAGATTTCCATCCGCCAGGGTAATCGTGCAATTTCCCTTACTTAATTTAATTTCGCTATTTCCTTCCTTCAGCAGTACCGAACTATTTCCCTTGTCTAAACTGATCTCCCTGTTTCCTTCTTTTAGTGACACTGAACTGTTTCCTTTTTCCAATATAATGGAACTGTTTCCCTCTTTTATGGAAAGAGAATGGTTTGCCGGCCCATCTTTCGATTGCAGCGTTATGGTTCTAGATCCCTTGAACAGATCTAAAGTATCGTCCAATTCTTCTATTTCGGTCTTTCTTGAACTTATGATACTGATGTACATGTCTTTCTGCGCATGCAGATAAATTTCTTGCTTATCTTTTTCATCGTTAAATCTTATTTCGTTAAAACCTTTTTCGTCCGTAAATGTCACGGTTTTTAGCGATGATATCATTGCTTCCTTATCGGAGTAGGCTGGTAGGTATTTATCATTATACACACAACCAACAATTAGAGGCCTATCAGGGTCGCCCTCGATAAAAGCCACAACGACTTCCTGCCCAATTCTGGGAACAAAAACTCCGCCCCATCCGTTACCGGCAATCATTTGGGCAACACGTATCCAGCAGGAATCTTTGTCGTCTTTTTTTCCAATTTGATCCCAGTGGAAGTGAACTTTTACGCAGCAGTGCTCATTTCGGAATATTTCCTCTCCGGATGGACACGTAACAGTGGCCGTCTGTGTGCCATGAATGCGAGGTTTTGGGGTTTTTCTCGGAGGACGAAACTCTACTTTTTTCTCGAAAGCTTGAACACGATTTTGATATATGAACCCGGAGGAATTAGAGAATTCGTATAAATGCTCAACTGCATAAGCAACGTATTCATTATTGAATTTGTCAACATGATGATCCGTAACTTGAAACAAAAATCCAGGAGTAATATTGGCCGCAGTCGACGAAGCGCTGAATAAACAATGATTGAATTCAAATAATTGCACACGCAATTTTGATAAGTCCTGACCTTCCTTTAGTTTTGCAAATGCTCCCGGATATTCGTAGAACATTTTGCCTTTATATTTGCCATCAAGCTTGCTGAACAGGTTCGTTTGCGAAATCGTATAGTTATAATCTGAAATAGAGTATCCACCTGTGTTTACCGCAGTGGTCATCTGGGTGTTGAAAATTTTTCCAAGAGGAAATATATCGTTAACGCCCCTGAAAAAACCAACTTTTGATTCTCCCGGAGGTTTGGCGTGTGCACTCGAAGCATCGGCCAGCACAAGCGTATGTTTACTTTTTTCATGCTTGAAAAAATAGAAAATTCCTTCATCTTCCATTAGCCGCGAGATAAAATTGAAACTGCTCTCATCGTATTGTACGCAGTATTCACGCTTAACTTTTCCGCAGGTTTTTGTTTTATCTTCAATATCCGTAACCCCCTGATCTTTCAGTACCTGCTTTATTATGTCGATCGCTGTTTTTTCTTGAAAAATCAAATTATTTCTGTCAAGGCTCAGCAGCCACAGTTTCGGACGAATGGTTGCAGAGTACTCCGTTACGTATTCATCGCTTTTGTTGACGGTAGATCCCTGGGAAAACTCTATTACGATTCCATCGATGTACCGCTCCTGCGAATCAGATTTGAAGGCGATATTGATATTTGATCCAAGTGCTTTTTCCAAATCAAAAGAGCTATCTTTTGCTGAAAAAACAATCCTAAACTCGAAAAGATCTGAAATTGCCTCACGTCCTGTCAGCGATTTCAAAACGATGTCAGTGTCTCCAAACACAGTGGTAAGATGAGACAGTAATTTCTCCTGGCTATACAAAACAGACGACACTTCACCACCAACTACAGATGATTTACAATAACTAAAATTATTGTAAATTGTAAATAATAATTTGTAGAATAATTTACTATTGTAAATACGACAGCGATTTATAAGTTCATATAATTTTTCTTGATCTTTCGACCTAGTACGTACCGTTTTTGCTAAAAACTTAGCTTTATTGAAATTCATATTTTTTCTCCTAATTTATAATGGTTATGTTTTTCAGAAACGACGCAATCAGCGTCATTCAATTGATTCTATCAATCTTTATGCATGTTATAATAATTCTACTGAAAAGTCAAGATTTTTTTGTGGAGCTATTTTGTAAATACAATAAAATCAATGCACTAACCGCTTCTGCATGATGTTATAATGTTTATTCAGCCTTATATTCGCGACGTAATCTCACATGTATTTGACCTACACAAATTACATATGGAATCTCGGCACACCGTGTAGTAAGATTATCTTGTGGTAGAGTTGAGGGTCAAATGGAAGATATTGAATTAAAAGATGAAGAGCGCACCAGATGTGAAGTTTGGACTCGCGTGATGGGGTATCATCGCCCAGTCGATGATTTTAATATAGGTAAAAAGGGTGAGCATGCGGAAAGAGTTCATTTCGAAGAGAAAGTTACGTGTAAGTGTTGTTCTTCACCTGAAATAGGCTAAAATACAGCAGTGGAAAATCATTTATTTGTAGGAGGTGTTGTTTCATTTACAACGCTAGATTATCCAGGTTGCCTGTCGGTTGTGATATTCCTGCAAGGGTGCTCATGGCGATGTGTTTATTGTCATAATCGTCATTTGCAGTCTGTTCTACCGGAAGAATCCCTTCCCTGGGAAGATATTATAAATTTGTTGAAGACTCGCGAAGGTTTAGTGGAAGCTGTTGTTTTCAGCGGAGGAGAACCTCTTCTGCAGGAAAATTTATTGGATGCAATTATGTATGTTCGTGATATGAAATTTAAAATAGGACTGCATACTTCCGGAGCTTTTCCGAGCAGGTTCGCAAAGGTTCTTCCGTTTGTTGATTGGGTAGGATTTGATGTAAAACATCGATTTGAGAATTATCAGGAAATTACAAACATTCGAAATAGTGGAGCACTAGCGCGCGAAAGCTTGAATCTTTTAATTGCATCAGGCGTAGATTTTGAAGTGAGAATGACTCTTTATGAGAAAATAGAGACATCTGCAATCATTGAAGCTTTAAAGGAGATATCGGCTCTCGGCGTAAGAACGGTCGCTCTACAGAAATGTAGAGATAAAAAAGAGAATGTTGTTGAACATCCGATCTTTTCTGATAAACTATTGTTGGAGGATGTGTCAAAATATTTCGATAATTTTTATGTGAGATGATCGTCTTTCTTGCTCGGAAAATGTTTGACAATGTCCGGTTTTTTGTGTATATAATTTATTGATAGATAATAGGAGTGCAATGGCTAATCATAAGTCTGCTTTAAAAAGAATAAAGCAAAGCGAAAAGAGAACTGTGTTGAACAAGGGACGTTTGAGTCGCATAAAGACATTCATAAAGAAGTTTATTTCTAGTTTAGGTAGCGGCGAAGCTGCTTCTACTTTTTCCAATGCTCAGTCTGAAATTCGAAAGGGCGTGACCAAAGGGGCTTTGCATAAGAATACTGCAAACCGTAAGATTTCACGTTTAAGTAAGTTGTTAAAATCTGCAGAAGTGAAATAAATTAGGTTTTCCTTTCTGTTGATGGGTGCTTTGTGGACAAAATAGATTTGCAGCGGATGTGGAGGATTGTTTGTCGAAATTTACAACATGAGCTGGGTAGTCCAGTTGTAAATAGCTGGATATCGCCGCTTTCTGTAAATAAGTTCTACTCTGGTATTTTGTACATCAGAGCTCCGAGTATGTTTCTGCGCGATTGGGTGATTAATAATTACTTGGGCTCCATCCTGAGTCTTTGTCAAAAAGAATGCAAAGACATCAAATCGATCGAGATATTTGTTTCTTCTGCACGTTCAGAACCTGAAAATAAATCTGAAAATCGAGATGTTTCGTTTGCATCTAAAACTTCAGAAATTTCAGAAATTTTGGACACTCAGGTAGAATTAGAGAAAAAAAATGATGAACAGATCACATTCGGAGTTCCGCTTGATCCAAAGTTCACATTTGAAAACTTTGTGGTTGGGAAACCGAACGAATTCGCCTACGCAGCAGCACTGAGGATTGCGGAATCTGAAGAAGTGGCGTTTAATCCTCTATTCTTATACGGGTCGGTTGGGTTAGGGAAAACTCATCTGATGCATGCGATAGCTTGGAATATTAAAATGCGCTCTCGCAATCGAAACATTGCGTATATGTCAGCCGAAAAATTCATGTATCATTTTATAAAATCAGTTAGATTTAAGGATACTATGGCTTTCAAGGATCAATTTCGCACAGTTGACGTACTTATGATTGATGACATCCAATTTATTTGCGGCAAAAATTCTACGCAGGAGGAATTTTTTCACACATTCAATGATTTGGTTGATAATAACAGACAGGTTATTGTATCCGCGGACAAATCTCCATCAGACTTGGACGGTATGGAAGATCGACTTAAGTCGCGTTTGGGCTGGGGATTGGTGGCAGATATCCATCCAACCACCTACGAGCTTCGGCTTGGAATCTTGCAATCGAAAGTTTCAAAGTATTCAGTAGAAATTCCAAACAAAGTTTTAGAATTTATTGCCCATAAGGTGACCACAAACATAAGAGAACTTGAGGGAGCCTTAAATCGCGTCGTTGCCAACGCGATCTTCGTCGGACGAGAAATTACCATCGAAAGCGCAAGAGATGTTCTTTCAGATCTGCTGCGAACAAGCGATCGCAAAGTTACAATTGAAGAGATTCAAAGAAAAGTATCGGAGCACTACTCCGTAAAATTATCAGATATGTCGTCCAACCGTCGCATTAGACTAATATCCAGGCCAAGGCAGGTAGCAATGTATCTTGCAAAAAAACTCACGACCATGTCACTTCCAGAAATAGGAAAAAGCTTCGGCGGACGAGATCACACGACAGTCCTTCATGCATTCAAAAAAATAGAACAATCAATGAAGAACGACGGAAGTTTATCAGAGGACATCCGACTTTTAAGTAATATTTTAACAAAGTAACAACTTTGTTGCCCGTAAATCATTCAACAATAACAACAGCTTTATTTTCGAAAAATGAGCAAACTCCTCCGTCTACATCAAAAACAACAGGATACTCTATATTCGGTTTAAATACTCTTATCTCACCCTTTTTGAGTATAACAACTGAAGATATATGCTCATTAAGAATGCACATTTCGCCATCAACGGCTGGAAGGACAACTTCCCTAACCTCCCCATCAAAAAGCTTTTTGTCTAATTTTAAAATTTTTGCTATCAAACTGAAATCCCCATGTTTGTTGATTTTTCATACACATCTTCTATAGTTCCAGTCATAAAGAATGCCATTTCAGGCAAATGGTCGCATTCTCCTGAAATAATGGCATTAAATCCTTTTATAGTATCAGCAAGACTGACGAATTTTCCCTGCATCCCAGTGAACACCTCAGCAACGTGGAAAGGCTGAGAGAGAAATCGCTGAATCTTTCTAGCACGAGCCACAACTAATTTGTCCTCTTCCGAAAGCTCGTCCATTCCGAGAATTGCAATTATATCCTGGAGGGACTTGTAGCTTTGTAAAACTCTCTGTACTTCACGAGCAACAAAATAATGCTCCTCTCCAACAATATGTGGAGACAACATTCTTGATGTTGAATTCAATGGATCAACGGCCGGATAAATTCCAAGCTCAGATATTTTTCTGCTTAAAACTGTTGTCGCATCCAAATGCGAAAACGATGTTGCGGGAGCCGGGTCCGTCAAATCGTCCGCTGGAACATAAACAGCCTGAACGCTCGTAATAGAACCTTTCACGGTGCTAGTGATGCGTTCCTGCAACTCTCCCATATCCGTTGCCAAAGTCGGTTGATACCCGACGGCGGAAGGTGTTCTTCCCAACAAAGCTGAAACTTCAGATCCAGCCTGCGTAAATCTAAATATATTATCGACAAAAAGCAAAACATCCTGCTGCTCATAATCTCTGAAATACTCCGCCAGAGTTAATCCTGTAAGAGCAACCCTTGCCCTAGCTCCTGGCGGTTCATTCATCTGGCCGTAGACAAGAACCGCTTTGGATTTATCTCCATCAATATCTATAACGCCGGATTCGATCATTTCGTGATACAGATCGTTACCTTCCCTTGTTCTCTCGCCAACACCAGCAAAAACAGAAAACCCTCCATGGGCTTTAGCGATATTATTAATCAACTCTTCAATCAGAACAGTTTTACCTACGCCGGCTCCACCAAACAGTCCAACCTTTCCACCTTTGGCATATGGAGCCAGGAGATCAACCACCTTGATTCCAGTAACCAAAATTTCTGTTTCCGTGGCCTGCTCGACGAAAAGAGGCGCGCCTCGATGAATCGGAAGAAGCATTTCTGACTTGAGCGATCCACGGTTATCAATAGGTTCTCCGATAACGTTGATAATTCTGCCAAGCATTCCTCGACCAACCGGAACCTCTATCATCTTCCCCAGATCGATCACTTCTTGACCGCGCTGCAAACCATCGGTAATGTCCATTGCAATTGCGCGCACTGTATTTTCACCAAGTTGCTGAGCGACCTCAAGGATCACTTTTTTCCCGTTGTTCATCACTTCAAGAGCGTTCAAAATACTTGGAATTTTTTCTTCAAAAACCACATCCACAACGACGCCAAGTACCTGAGATATATGTCCTTTGTTTGTTTTCATGTTCCTATTCCTTTGCTATAGTGGAGGCTCCTGAAATCACCTCAACCAATTCCTGTGTAATTTTGTATTGCCGCGTTCTGTTGCAGGTTATGGTTAGATCAGACAACAGCTCATCGGCATTCCTAGTTGCGTTATCCATGGATGTCATACGCGAACTTTGTTCTCCGGCGATACTCTCTAAAGAAGCCTGATAAATCTGTATAGCAATGTTATACGGCACTATTTTATTTAGCACTTCTCTAGCATTTGGCTCAAAAACTGTATCAGTTTTATCGCAATTCGGCTCGCAGGTCAGCGGAATAATATCCCGAACTTCTACTTTGCGCTGAATAGCAGAGCAACACTTTGTATATACAATCGAAACCTTATCAACAATTTCTCTCATAAAATAATCTGCGATTTTCCTGGCCAATTTATGCGAATTTTCGAACAAATGCTCAGTATTATAAAATCCAACCTCTAACTCAATGGCTTTGCTATCATGAAGTTTTTGCCTCAGAAGATCAAACAATTTCCCCCCGACACAAACAAGCCGCACTTCCCTACCTCTGGCGTATATCTCACTGATTAACTTGGAAGTTTCCTTGTTAACGACATAATTAAAATTGCCGCATAGCCCCTTATCCGAAGCAAACACCACCAGCATCTCAGTTCGAACATTTTTCCTTCCGGAAAAAAGCTCGCACTCAACATCGAGCAACTCCCGGCGAATTTTAGACACAATATGACCAAGCTCTGAGGAGTACTCCCGAGAGGCTGCAGCTTTTTGCTCAGCTTTCTTCAATTTTACTCCAGCAACCAACTTCATGGCAGAAGTCACTTTGCGAGTTGATTGAATCACGCCTATTTTGTTCCTGAGTTCTTTTAAATTGGCCATTCAATTACCTACTTCCCAAGATTCCTTTTAAAATCATTCAAGTACCTACCGACCAGAGTCTTAAGCTTCTCATTGGTTTCATCAGAAATCGCCCTGCGCGTGCGAATATCGTTCAGCGTATCAAACTCTTCATCTTTTACGCGAGTTAACACATACTTCTCAAAGCTGGTGACATGCTTAAGATCGAGTTTATCCAAATACCCATTAACACCCAGATAAATACTAATAACCTGTTCTTCAACGTTCATTGGAGAATACTGCGACTGCTTCAGAATCTCAGTCAATCTTTCGCCTCTAAAAATCAATTGCTTGCTGGATGCATCCAAATCAGATGCAAACTGTGCAAAGCTGGCCATCTCTCGATACTGAGCCAACTCTAGCTTGATTTTCCCGGCCACCTGCCTCATGCATTTCGTTTGAGCAGAAGATCCGACGCGACTCACCGACTGACCAACATTAATTGCCGGACGAATTCCTTTGTAGAACAACTCGCTCTCTAGGAAAATCTGTCCATCCGTAATTGATATAACATTGGTCGGAATATAGGCAGACAAATCCCCTGCTTGAGTTTCAATAATCGGAAGGGCCGTCAGCGATCCCCCGCCGTTAGCAGCATCCAACTTCGCCGCTCTTTCCAGCAATCGCGAATGAAGGTAGAACACATCTCCCGGGTAAGCCTCGCGTCCAGGAGGTCTTTTCAAAAGCAAAGACATTTGACGATAGGCAACAGCATGTTTGGACAAATCATCATAAATTATGAGAGCATGCATACCATTATCTCGGAAATATTCTCCCATGGTACACCCGGTGTATGGAGCAAGATACTGCATTGTTGCAGCCTCCGAAGCTGTAGCAGCTACAACTATCGTATACTCCATGGCACCAGCATCGGTCAAAGTTTTTACTACCTGCGCGACAGAAAATCTTTTCTGACCAATAACAACGTAAATACAATATAATTTTTCATCTTCAATATTTTTGTCGAACGCGTATTTCTGATTCAGAATCGCATCTATTGCAATTGCAGTCTTTCCCGTTTGTCTATCACCAATGATCAACTCTCTCTGACCACGCCCAATCGGAACCAATGCATCAATGGCCTTCAATCCAGTATGAACAGGCTCATGCACAGACTTTCTCTCAATAATCCCTGGAGCCTTAACATCGACAGGTTTCAATCCATCCGCTCTGATTGCTCCTTTTCCATCAATTGGCTCTCCAAGAGCGTTCACAACCCTGCCCAACAATCCCTTACCAACTGGAACCTTCACGATATCACGCGTGCGCCGCACACTCATCCCCTCGTGAACACCACGATCCTCGCCGAATAGCACCACATCGACCGTATCTTCACCGAGATTCAGCGCCATTCCCTTTATGCCGGAATCAAATACGACCATTTCTCCCATGGTAATGTCATCCAAACCATAAATTTTGGCGACTCCATCTCCTACGGAAAGAACGCGCCCAACTTCAATAAAATCAGGACCAGAATGAAAATTCTCAATGCGCTCTTTCAATATCGAGGTAATTTCTGAATGCTTAATTTTCATAGATATCTCCCTTAATAGCACGATATAGTCGCTCAAGCCTGGACTTTACCGAATAATCTAAAATTTTAGATCGAAATTGTATTTTTATGCCACCGATAAGCGATGGATCTTTTTTTACTACACACTCAATTTTTCCATGAAAAACCGCACAAAGATTGCTGATCAATTGCTGCTTATCTTCCTTTGAAAAACCGTTCGCATGTGTAACAAAAAACACCTTTTTACCCCTTACATCATCGACGAGCGATGAATATCCATCGCATATCTCAAGTAGCAGTGACAATCTCTTGTTTTTCAATAACAATAGAAGAAAATTCTCCATCTGCTGCGATAAATTCAAAATTTCCTTTAGTTGTGCAATAAAATTCTCTCCGAACTTCGCTATAAGAGACGTTCTTTTCAAATGTTTTTCAAAACCATCAATTGCTAAAACACAATCTCTAATCAATTCAAATTCCTTCAGTATCTTCTTGTACGTTCCAGATGAAGCCGAAACCTCATACAGAGCTTTTACGTACCTACTTACAATAGAATTTTCAGCTTTTAATTCGCAATCCGCCATAATATTCACCAAGTTCCAGTAATTGTTATATCACATGAACAAAAAAATGTAACTAACAAACAAGCGTACAATCTATCTTTTTCCTTTTCTTGCTGTCCTATGCCAAACTATTTCCGCAGCTTTAGCAATCTTTGCATTTTCACTATGATTATGTTTTGCAAACGTGATCTCACTTTCTTCACCTAAACAACGAATCAATTTACACAGCGTGGTCCTGCCACTATCCAACTGAGCAATAATAACGCATCCTTCCAGGTTTTTTAAATCATCCATCTCTCCGGCCACACAATCGCTTTTGCGATAACGAAAATTCATGAAATCATCCTCAACGATATGAAACAAGGCATTTTTATGAAGATTTATAAAAAAACTCAATTCTTTTCGAACATCTTCGTCTATAAATTGATGTAATTTTATAGAACAGCCCTTAAGAGTCAACTCTTCAACATTAGAGTCCGTGCGATTATAGTCCGCATCGTTACACACAAAAATGGATTTTTCTACGTCTCTCATTAGACGAGGCGGATCCCCATTTCCCGTTAGCAGCCACTCACTTGTGCAATGAACACCAATCTTTTTGAAAGCATCGCAAACACGGATCGAGCTCCTGTCAGTCAGCTCTACACGACCGCTTTCCCATGTGTCTATCGTAGACGTTGATATACCAATCTTTTCATATAATTCTTGTCGAGAAAATCCTGCTAACGCTCGCACCATGCGCAGTCGTCGCCCTTTTAGCTGCGCTGTAGTGTGAGCTACAGCTTGATCATCAAATAAAGATTTCTTTTTCCAAGGTTCCACAGCTATCTCCTTAAGTAACACTGTAAAGCTTATTGAAAATAAAATCAAGATTGTCTAAAATAGACAACGAGGATGAAGTTTTTCAGCCATAGTTTAATTTTTGTTAGAAATATTAATTTGGAGAAATGAGAATATGAACAATGTTTTAGACGTATTGATGCAAGATCTTAGGATAATTGATCCCGAAACTGGAAAAATACCAGATTCTGAAGAAGAGTGTTGCGTAATAAAAATTCAATTATTAGCAGCTCAGGTGATAGCAGACGACATCCAAAAAATTAAAAAAGTGTCCCCTACTCTATCCGATGATGAAATACTTAATAAACTTCTGTGCAATTGGATGGAAAACATTAGGGATTTTACCACAGCTGTAATCAGTTCAAACGAAAAAAAATGCTGCGGCTTCTGTAATGTGGATTAGCGAAGCTCCATCTAACATAGCTCTAATAAAATACATGGGGAAGCTAGAAAGTAGTGGAACCGTCGTAGAGCCGTGTAATATTTCTATGTCCTATACCATTCCTTATTTCTCAACAAAAGTTTTCCTAGAGAATTGCAATGGAGAAGATTGTTACATAAATAAAATAGGATTAAATCAAGAATCTATAGATCGCTTCCTGCGTCATTTAAAAAATATAAAGAAAATTTTTAACTACAATGGTTTCTTTTCAGTGGAATCATTAAACAATTTTCCCCATTCCGCTGGAATAGCGAGCTCGTCATCCAGCTTTGCAGCTCTCACCAAATGTACATTGACTGCTTTATGTGAAATAACGGGTGCTCCACTTCCCACACCTGAACAAATGAGCAAAATCAGTCGGATGGCATCCGGAGCATCCTGCCGATCTTTTTTTTTTCCGTGGTGTGTATGGGATCGCAGTGGAGCAAAATCAATAAACTTAAAAATCAATGAGTTATATCACGATTTAATTTTGATAGATGCAAATCCTAAGAAAATTTCGTCCAGTAAAGCACATAGTTTAGTGAAAAGCAGTCCACTTTTCGCAGAAAGACCACAGAGAGCTGAACAACGCTTCACCGCTCTTGTAGATGCCATCAATTGTGATAAATGGAACGAAGCCCATCATATATGCTGGGAAGAATTTTTAGATATGCATCAATTATTTGAAACTTCATCACCAAGTTTTAAGTACATCCAATCGAAAACTACCGCTGTTTTGGAAAAAATTCAACAATTTTATAAATCAAATAATGACGGACCACTCGTAACGATCGATGCTGGACCTAACATACATCTTTTATGGAAGAAAGATCAGAACGAAATTCGAAACGAACTAAAAAAAGAAATATTTCGTATTACACAGCCATGATTCTTCATAAAAATGTGTTAGTGCATTGATTTTATTGTGTTTCAAAAAAAACTCCACCAAAAAATCTTGACTTTTCAATTGAATTGTTATAGCATACATGAAGATTGAAAAAATCAATTAAACGACGCTGAGTGCGTTATTTAAAAAAAATACAAACATATGAATAAAATTAGGAGAAAAAAATATGAATTTTAATAAAATTAGAAGTTTAACCAATACCCAAACAACGCGCCCAAGGCCGTTAAACGAATTTATGAATTGCGATCGTAATTCACAATTATCAAAACTGCGAATTTGCAGTAGAAAAATTTACTATAACCAACATTACAATGGTATAATTACAAAAATATCCATCTTTCGCCAAAACAAGTATTCTCGCGGCTTCAAACAACAATCTTTTTCTATTGAAAAATTGAGAGTACTAGAAGATAATAAATCGTTTTTTAATGGAGATATAATGAATATCTATAGGACTCATAACTGCGGTGAATTGAGGCGTTCGAATGTTGATGAAATTGTAAAGCTGTCTGGCTGGGTAAATAAAAAGCGTGATCACGGAAATTTATTGTTCATCGATCTTCGAGATCATTATGGCATCACACAATGTGTGGTCGATTCAAACTGTGATGTTTTTCGTGATGTTGAAAAGTTGCGTAATGAATGCATCGTTACCATCGAAGGAAATGTTGTGGAGCGAGCTTCAGAGACCGTAAACAACGACAACCAAACCGGAGAAATTGAGGTCCAGATTCAGAAGATCAACATTCTTTCATATGTCGAAAATCTTCCGATGTCCATAAGTAGTGTTTCGGATTTATCAGAGGAAACTCGTTTAAAATACCGCTTTTTGGATCTCAGAAGAGAGCAAATCCACAAAAATATTGTGCTACGATCACATGTGATCTCGAGCATTCGCGAAAAAATGAAAAAAAAAGGATTTTTGGAAATTAATACACCAATTTTAACTTCCAGTTCCCCCGAGGGAGCGCGTGATTTCCTCATACCTAGTAGATTACATCCTGGACAATTTTATGCTTTACCGCAGGCTCCACAGCAGTTTAAGCAGCTTCTAATGGTGGCTGGCTTCGACAAGTATTTTCAGATTGCTCCGTGTTTCAGAGATGAAGATAGCCGCGCAGACAGATCACCGGGAGAATTTTATCAGCTGGATTTTGAGATGTCATTCGTCACCCAGGATGATGTGTTCAACGCCATCGAACCGGTGATTTATGAAATTTTCAAAGAATTTTCCCATAAATCAGTGTCCCCCTACCCTTTCAAAAGAATTACGTACTATACAGCTATGCTACGATACGGCTGCGACAAACCGGATCTGAGAAATCCGCTTTTGATACAGGAAACACGGGATATCTTTGACGAATCAAGATTTTCCGCATTCGCAGAGGTTGTTAAAAATGGTGGTGTTGTCCGCGCCATCGGAGTCGTTGGAGCAGAAAATCAGCCACGCAGCTTTTTCGATAAACTAAATGATTGGGCAAAAGATCAGGGAATGCCTGGACTTGGGTATATTGTTTTCAACGGAGAAGAGGTCAAAGGGCCAATAGCAAAATTCCTGACAGAAGAGCAAATTTATGCCCTAAGGGAGCGCGTCCTGGCATCGCCTCACGTAACCATCGAGCAAATTGAGAAGTTTAAAAATCGTGTCGGCATGGAATATAGCGGCGCCGTATTTTTTGTATGCGATCAAAAAAAGAGAGCAGAAAAAGTTGCAGGATTGCTGCGCCAAAAGTTGGGAACCGATCTTGGATTGTGCTCCGATAGCTTTGAGTTCTGCTGGATTGTCGATTTTCCGATGTATGAGTTGAATGAAGTTACTGAAAAAATTGATTTTTCCCATAACCCTTTCTCGATGCCACAGGGAGGGATGGAAGCATTGGAAAATACGGATCCTTTGGAAATAAAGGCGTACCAATATGATATCGTTTGCAATGGAATCGAGCTTTCCAGCGGTGCAATTCGTAACCATCTACCAGAATTGATGATAAAGGCGTTTGCCATCGCAGGGTATGATGAAAAAACTGTAAAAGAAAAATTCAAAGGCATTTTCAACGCGTTCCAATGTGGAGCTCCACCACACGGGGGATGTGCTCCAGGCATAGATCGCATGATTATGCTGCTAACAGGGGAACCAAATATTCGCGAAATCATTGCTTTTCCATTGAATCAACAGGCTCAAGATTTGATGATGAACGCTCCGTCAAATGTAGATAGTGGGCAACTGAAAGAACTGCACATAAAACTTGATTTGCCTCCAAAAATCAATTTAAAATAGCAATGGAGTTGTGATGTGAAAAAAATTTTAATATCGTTCTTTGCTGCGTCTTGCTTTCTCGGAGCCGAGTGCGTGACATTGAAGATCACGTGCAGATCAAAAGGAATGGAGCTAATCCTTCTAAAAAGCGCGATCGACGAATGGATAAAGAAAACTGGCGGAGAGCATAAGGTGGAAATTATCACCTTGCCCCACGCAAGTAATGAATGTTTTGCATTGTATAAGCAGTGGTTGAGTGCAGAATCGTTTGACGTTGATATTTTGCAGATGGATGTGGCATGGATCGGAGTATTTTCTGATTGCCTGGCTGATTTAAGCGATTTTTTTGAACCAAATGATATAGATGAGCAGGATTATTTTCCAGCCGTTCGCGATAGTATGTATAGTAACGGAAAGATGGTTGCCCTTCCGCTTTATACGGATTGCGGTATCATGTATTATCGCAAAGATTTGCTGGACAAGTACAAAAAACCTGTTCCTGCGACATGGGAAGAACTGTACGAAACTGCAAAATATATTCAAGATGAAGAACGCAAAGATCCTGAAAAGAAAAACAGATTTTACGGTTTTGTTTTTCAAGCAAAAGCTTTTGAGATTTTAACGTGTAATTTCGTAGAAATTGTTGATTCATTTGGTGGGGCAATCATTACTAATGGTAAATCAACAGTCGATTCTGACGAAGTATTTAGATGCGTAAGATTTTTGATAAAATGCTTAAACGGCATTTGCAGTAGAAGCGTCCTAAATTATTCCGAGGAAGATGCTCGTGGCATGTTTCAATCTGGAAACGCTGTGTTTATGCGAAATTGGCCATATGCCTGGTCTTTAATGAATGATCATAACACGGTTGTTGCCGGAAAAGTTGGAGTGTTCCCAATTCCTCCAAGCTGTAGAGGGAAAAAATCGTCTGGCGTTCTGGGAGGATGGTTTATGACTGTTTCTAAATACTCCAAGCATAAAAAGTACGCAGCCGATTTGATAAAATTTTTAACAAGCAAAGATCAGCAACGTATTCGGTCTGCTCATTCCTATCTGCCTGCGTTTAAAAGTTTATACAAGGATCCAGAGGTACTTGTTAGCGATCCATTTTTTTGTTCTGTGCGCGAGTCGTTGGAAAATGCTGTTTCTCGGCCATCTACTAATTTTATGAAATACTACGTAAAAGGAAGTACAGAGATTTTTAACACAGTAAATTGTATTCTTCTGGATAGTGTTGAACTCGAATCAGCGGAGTCAGTAGAATCTGCGATAAGAGACAAATTAAAGCGTCTTAACCGAAAGCTTGATGATATTCTACAAAAAGTGAACTGCGTTGGAAAAGAAAATAAAGGATTTCTAGAAAGGATGATGGAGTGGTTGGGTTTTTCAGATGATGAAGTTGGGTCCGATAAGAAAAAAGCAAAAAGCTAAAAACGGCTGTTTGACAAATTGGTTGTTTCTTGCTCCATGTTTAATTGTAATAATTTTGTGCGCCGGATGGCCTTTGTTACGTACAGTTTTCCTTAGTTTTACAGACGCTACGCTAGATAATTTTCGGGGAGCGAATTTTATCGGTATGGATAACTTTGTTGCTTTAGCTAGGGATAATGAGTGGTGGCGCGCAGTCCTAAATACATTCGTTATTGCAATTATTTCAGTTCCGATGGAAACATTTTTAGGAATGATTATCGCGCTGATTCTTCACAAAAATTTCAGAGGACGCGGATGGATGCGGGCTATTGTTCTCATCCCTTGGACAATTCCAACAATTGTTTCTGCTCGAATGTGGGCATGGATGCTGAATGACGTATACGGAATAGTAAACGAATTACTCATAAAAGCTTCGCTTATAGACGCTCCTATTCCTTGGATAGCATCAAATACTTTAAGTATTGTCTCGATAATTTTGGTTGATGTGTGGAAGACGACCCCATATATGGCTCTTCTGCTGTTGGCTGGATTGCAGTCTTTGCCGCAGGATTGTTTCGAGGCAGCGGAAGTCGACAGTATTCCTTTCACAAAAACGTTGATTAAGATTATTCTTCCGCTAATGAAACCAACAATAATCGTCGCTATGATTTTCCGAACACTGGATGCTTTGAGGATTTTTGATCTGATATATGTTCTCAGTAACGGAAATAGTTCTAATGCGACAATGTCTATTTACGCAAGAAAACATCTTGTGGATTACGCTGATGTTGGATATGGATCCGCCGCAGCTACTATGTTATTGTTCTTCGTAGTCTTTTTAGGAATCATATATGTTCCATTTAACAGAAAAAAAATACAGGATTTGGATTAAGTTATGATTGCAAGCAAATGCAAAAAGAATATAAAAAAAACGATATTTTTTATCGTGTGTTTAATAATCGCTATTTCCTGTTTGTTTCCGTTTTACTGGGCTGTTGTTTCTTCACTAAGAGAAAGCGTCGATTTGTTTTCCACAGAAATCTTTCCATCTTATGTAACATTTGAAAACTACAAATATATATTCAGTGATATTACTTTCAGATGCTCTTTTTGGAATTCTGCTGTGGTTGCCATTCTCACGTCGTTGCTGACAATAACAGTTTGTTTTTTTGCAGCTTACCCTCTTGCAAGAAATAGATTTAAAGGAAGAAAACGTATTTTAATGCTCGCTCTTAGCGTAACAACATTGCCTCATGTGGCAGTTTTATCCGGAATGTTCGAGATGATCCGCGTTTTTGATATATACAACGAGAAATCTGCCCTTATTCTCGCATATATGATCATAACAGTTCCATTTACCATGTGGGTTATGACAAATTTCATGAATAGCATACCAAAGGACATAGAAGAAGCAGCTGTTATGGACGGTGCAAGTCAATACATTATTTTGACCAAAATATTTTTTCCAATACTAAAACCTGCGACAGTTACAACTGGATTGCTAGCCTTTATTGCTGCTTGGAACGAATTTTTGTTTGCTCTTACGTTTACTTTAACCAATCAGGCAAGGACTGTTCCAGTGTCTCTGGCATTATTCAGCGGAGCCAGTCATCACGAGCTACCCTACGGATTAATTATGGCAGCCAGCGTAGTTGTTACATTGCCATTGGTGCTGCTAGTGGTCATTTTCCAGCGTAAAATAATATCTGGATTAACGGCAGGATCAATAAAAGGGTGAAGTTTGCTTTTGGAAAAAGCCATAAAACTAGGTTAGGTAGTCGTTTTTTTTATCTATCATTCAATAATATTTTTTGATACGCTCACATCTAGTGTTTAATTTGGTGTTAATAATGTGTTGTTGTGATAGCATAAAGCTTATGTTGGATTGTTGTGATGTCCATGAGTTAACTGTCTTTATTCTTGCATGTTTTGTCGGATACTATGTTGTTTGGAGAGTAACGTCAGCGTTGCATGCTCCTCTTATGTCGGTGACAAACGCCATTTCCAGTGTCATTATCATAGGAGCTTTTTTCGCAACCATGCAAAATCATTGTGATTGTTCCAGATATTTTGGACTTGCTGCTGTTTTTTTGGCTTCGATAAATATTTTTGGTGGATTCACGGTTACTCGCAGAATGCTAAACATGTTTCACAAAAGAAAATAGGTAAAATATGGCAAATATATTATATTTAATAGCAGCTGTTTGTTTTATATTTTCTCTGAAAGGTCTATCATCAGCGGAAAGCTCGCGCAATGGCAATATTTGCGGAATTTGCGGAATGGCCTTGGCGTGTGTTGCCACATACGTAAAAATAGATCCAGCGTGCTTATCTATCAATCCATGGTTTACGATTTCTGCCGTAGTAATTGGCGGAGCAATTGGAATTTTGATAGCTAAAAATGTCTCAATGACTTCTCTTCCTCAGATGATTGCTGGCTTTCACACTTTAGTTGGAATGGCAGCGGTTTTGATTGCATTTTCTGTATATTGCGCTCCTAAGCTGTTCGGAATCATGTCACTTGATGATGAAATATCAACTCTCAGTTTAGCTGAAATGTGCATCGGAACTGCTATCGGAGCAATAACTTTTTCTGGATCAATGGTTGCATTTTTGAAACTACAGGGGGTTTACAAGGGACACAAGGTTCCTTTACCACTGAATGCATTCCTCTTGTCGTCCATAGTTTGTTTAATTGTGCATTTTGTAATATCGCAAAGATGTGATGCGTTCCTTTTGGTAACAATTTTTTCATTTATTTTCGGAGCTACGTTAATAATGCCAATCGGCGGAGCCGACATGCCGGTTGTGGTGTCGATGCTGAACTCCTACTCCGGATGGGCGGCGTCTGGAATTGGATTTACGTTGCACAACGATCTTCTCATTATTACTGGAGCGCTGGTTGGATCAAGTGGTGCGATTCTCAGCTACATAATGTGCAAAGGAATGAATCGATCTCTGATTGAGGTGATTTTTTCATCAGGATATGAAAATCTTCAAGCCGCAAGCGCGTCATCGGAGATAAAACCGTTCAAGAAGGGATCGCCAGAAGATGCAGCGTTCGTTCTTAAGAATGCTAGTTCTGTCATTGTGGTTCCAGGATACGGTATGGCGACATCTCAAGCGCAGCACGCTCTAAAAGAGATGGTTGATCTGCTAAAAAAACAAAATGTTAACGTAAAATACGCCATTCATCCAGTGGCTGGACGCATGCCGGGGCATATGAATGTCCTTCTTGCAGAAGCAAATGTTCCTTATGAAGATGTTTTTGAGCTCGATGAAATCAATCGAGATTTCGCTTCCTGCGATGTTGCATACGTTATTGGGGCAAATGATGTCACCAATCCAGCTGCAAAGAAAAATCAGTCCAGCCCGATTTATGGAATGCCTATCCTGGACGTAGAAAAGGCAAAATCAATCTTGTTTCTGAAAAGGTCAATGGGAGCTGGTTACGCAGGAATTGACAATGAACTATTTTATGCACAAAACACGATGATGCTTCTTGGAGATGCAAAAAAAATGACAGAAGCTATCGCGAAAGCGATGTGAGGCGCCATTCTCTTATCAACGCATACTTACAACAAAATTAAACCGAGATTAACTTCTTCATATAACTTTTTCAAATAAATTTTTATTCAATTATAAGTATATAAATACTCAAATCTTAGCTGGTACCATTGGTGCACTTCAATCTTGAGGTGGTGAATGGTAAAATTTTTAATTGTTTTTTAAGTATTGTATGATAGACTGTGGTCTGGATATATGGAGGTCATATGAAGAGCATTTGTTGTTTTTGCTTAGCTCTTTGCGCCTTTTATGCTTTTTCAGAAGAAGTTTCTGATAAATATAGCGAAAAACCTAAGGTTGTTAAACCTTCTGAAGATAGTACCAAGGTGGAACCAAAGATATACGTTGATATAAGCAAATCGGCTCAGGAAGAAGCTGTCTCTTTCGATGGAGTCAGAGGGCTCTTGGGTATTTGCTTTTCTAGTTCTGAGTTTAGTAGCTCTGTCGGAGATAGCACAAATTTTACTAGTATAAGTTCTAGTTTACTTGATATTTATCTTGGATTGGAATATTCGAGATCATTTAAAAAAGGATTTTTGTTAGCAATTGATGTAGGCACAGATATAAGTAAAAAAGGAAAAAATGAGGGGAATTGGGCTACTTTCAACAAAGAATATGAAGCTCAGCGCGGAGCGTTTAACCTAGGAAACAGGACTGCAAAATTTGAAAAAAGCTTGATGTGTCCTGGGGTTGCACTGAAATGCGGATATCTAATTCGTTCGTTGGAATCAATGCTTTTCTTGAAATTAATGGTCTCAAGATTAAATGGCGTGTATACGTATAATTCAAATGATAAAAAAGTATGCAAAGTTGAAGCAAATGTATATATTCCATCAGTTGGAATTGGGTTCGAGCGAAAAATCAACAAAAAATGGGGAGCTTCTATGGAGGTTAATCTTTCATTTAAAAGAGAAATTAAATTGATCGGCGATGAAGTTGAACATGACGTAAAAGCTAGTCGCAAGGATATAAAACTAATGGCCACCTATAGTATATCAAGTAAATAGCATTTATTTTACAGCTTAGAGAAAGAAATTTTCACTCCAAAACAAGGTCTCTTTAGTAAGAGTCTTTGTTGGATTATCGTTTTTATTGCTGTCCTTTTCAGAAATAGTTAGATTCTGAAGCGCACGCTCTAGATAGAATTTTTACAAAACAGAAGGTGATCCGAAATCGTCATTTGGTCGTGTTAATACTTGTGCAATTCAATATTTTAAAAACCGTGTTTCCAATGGTTTTGGACGTTATTTCATGATACGCACAGAAATTTTCTGTTTTTCTTGAATCTTCTTCAGTTACCAGAATAGTCTTTTCTGATATCCAACCTGTATGTATCAGGTGTTCCAGCGTCTTTAAAATAGATATTTCCCCGTATGGAGGATCCATAAAAGCCAGATCGACTGCCTCACGTCTGTTGCATCTTCTCAACTTGAGTATGTCAGAATGAATTATTGTAGAAATATCTTCAGTTTTCATTTTTATTAAATTTAAACGAATTAAAGATATGGCTTTTGCATCAAAATCTACGAAATACGCCCTAAAAGCTCCTCTGGAAATGGCTTCCAGCCCAAACGCACCTGATCCAGCAAAACAATCAAGTACTGTTTTTTCTTTAAAAAATCCGTTACCACCTGGAGACATTGCCTCCAGCATGTCAAACAGAGATTGCCGACGACGTGAAAGCGTAGGCCTTGCAGAATCAGGAACATCTATTGATATTCCTTTGAATTTTCCGGAAATAATCCTTATCATAACGTCATTCTTTGTACAACTTGATCATTTTACCATAAACGAGCCAGCTGCATCAGATTTGTTTTTAATATTCATCATCATAAAAGACGAGAGCATTCTGAATTGTTTCTCCTAGTTTCGCACTAATATCACGTTCTAAGTCTGTTACATCCTGCATGTCGTTTTTCTTGAATATATATTCTAGTCCACGTAAATTTTCGATTGTAATCAATTGTAGTCTTTTAAGTAATTGTACCCAATACAATGATTTCAGATTTTGGCAATTACAAATTATCAGTTTTTCCAAGTTTGGAAACTGTTGTATTCCATATAACGACTACAGTTATCCAAATACATAAATCACAGATATTGAAAATGCAAACCCGATGTAAATTCCAATGTGCAATTAGAAATACGTAGTTCGACAAGCCAATATAACGGTCTAATAATAGTAATTATATTACTATTTTGAAATTGATTTACTTTTAGAGTTCCTTCTAAAATTTTTATAACCAATTTTTTGCTCATCCGCAAACCGTGCTCTTTTGCAACATTTGCAAGAACAGCAATTTTTTTTCGTTTCATTCTGCTGCCCAGCTTCTATCGTTTGATTCCCTTCATCTCTCATTTCTAACATCGCAAAGACTGCATCTTCCATAAGAACAGAGTTTCCGATTATACTCAAAATTGAAGCACAAGCCGCCAACCCGGCCATTTTTTTAATTTTCATTTTTTTCACTTATAGTTAACAATATTAATCACAGTAATTGCGTAATTTAACATCAAAAAACTAAAAAAATACACACAAAGTTTACTATATTTGGCGGCAGGCCAAGGATTTTTCCTAGAGGATCTCTCAAACATTAATTTTTTGCTTTAACAAGCGAATGGCGATATACACATGTCTCTAGGAAAAAGCCTTGGGCAGCGAGCGTCTCGGGCACGGCCGACTTATCCGTATTGTAGCTGTTGAAGTCTGTTTATTCAAAAATTCCTTCAACCTTATACATACTCTATTAATATTCACCAAAGACTTAACCTTACTTTTATTGAAAATCATATTTTTCTTCTTCTATTTTTATTGATATATTTTTTTCAAAAACAACGCGCCTAGCGTCGTTCAATTGATTTCCTCAATCTTCATGTACACTACAACAATTCCATTGAAAAATCAATATTTTTTAAAGTTTTTTTTTAAATGCAATAAAATCAATGCATTAACTGCACTGCACAAGCGAACATCATCATAAAAACTGATGTATTAGAACATCACTGATGTAGAAATTAGACGTACGATAGCCGCATCCCTGCCACACCACATCACAAACTTCATAAAACAAAGTGATGCGTCAGTAAAAATGAATTTGCATATCAAATTTAGAGCCGCATCACAATAAAATAACGGACTATTCGTTGTGTTCCGCAGAGAGTTTATTGAACTCTTTACTTAGTCCATACACCGCATAAAACCAAATTAATAAGATTGCAGCAAAAATCACAGATATTAATGGAGCCAACTGAACCAGAGACGATCCAGCAAATATCACATTCAATAACAGAAACTGAATTAGAGCACCGCCTGATTTTCCAGCTCTTCCGCCTATAACATCGACAGCAGCCTTTCCCTTAGACTTCAGCTCATCATCCAAAGGAATATAACTCATTTCCTTTGTGGCATCGAACAAAGAGTATTTTACACCTTTGCTAAGCACATTCTGGAATAATCCTACAGAAGTAATAATCCCGAGGACTGTCAACCCTGATGATGAAATAAGTGGAGTCAGCTCCTCTTTAAAAATAATGAATAGGAAAAAGATAATCCCGGTGATAAATGTCATAAGAGGCGTAACAATGGCTGAAGAGAACCATGAGCACCGTCTCAAAATATTAGTACCAATCAACATGAACAGAATCGTTGCTCCTCCAGTCCAAATCTGCAGATTCCCCATGAAACCGCGGAACTCAGCATCAGTTGGATACAGCAGTTTCGCCTGCCCTTTCCACATAACCTCAACCAAATTGATGCTAACTCCGTAACAAACAACCAACATCACGATAAACCCAAGATACTTAGAACTGAAAATATATTTCAAACTTTCACCAAGACTCAATTTTGCTTTTTTCTTTGGTTTTTTAATTTCATCAGGATTGAAGAAACGAGGATCAGTGAGAACACGATTATTCAACCAATAGTAAATTACTATAACAAATAGGCAGAATATGACCGCTATCGCATTGATTAGATATATGTTTTTTACAGTATTAAGTACAGTTCCAGAAAACAGTAACGCGCCATTAGCGATAAATCCGAACATTGAGTAAAATCTTTTGGATTGTTTCAATGAAGTAACATCATTTGCAAAGCGCCAGAACATAAGGCTAACCATCGCGCTCCCCCAAAGCTCTGACATTACGTAAAATGATGAAAAAACCCATCCACCAACTGGAATCAACAAATTTCTCAAAAATTTCGATTCAACATCAGAAAAATCAAAGGATAATATTGAATTGCAAGGATACAAAACTGCTGCAAACAAAGCAAAATACGCCATAAAAAACGATACAACCATGTAAAACACAGTATCCTTAGAAAAATTGTTAGAAAGCTTTGAATAAACCAACATAAACAACACAGCAGATGGCAACACAAACCACAATTTCAGTGTAGGAATAGCCTCAGCTCCCATGTATGTAACCACAAGAGAGTCTTTTGTTCCTCTTAACACACTGTAATTGAACAATATACACATCATCATAAAAGCCATTGGAAGAAATTTCTTTAATTCATGCGAATAGATAGGCCAAAGTACGGCTTTCCATCCTGTAAAGTCTTGAGATTCTTCCTTTTTTACATTTGCCATAAAATATCTCCTAATTCAAATAATTCAAAATTCCAAAACTAGCGTATAGTACATGAAAATAACCGTAAATTCAATGTATACATCTCGCTAATTAGCTATTATTACATAAAGATACACAAAAAATATAAAGATAAGGTTAATGTTTTGTAGTAATAATTAGTTTTGAATTTTTTTAGACATTATGAGTACTCAAGATAGTAAAACGCGTCTCGCATTTACTTCAGTAATTCCAGCACTTCTTTCCCAATAAACTCAGTGCGGATGACATGCTGCTCCTTCGTTTTGAAGTTACGTAGAATAGCTTGTCCCTCCAGCAATTCGAACTCATTCGCAATAATTACAAAATTATACCCTTTTTTGTTGGCATAATTTAATTGCGCCTTTAGATTTTTATCTTGCAGATAAACTTCAGTTTTTACTCCGATTTTTCTCAATTTACTGGCGATTTTCATGTAACTTCCAATGAATTCACGATTTTGAACAGTTACTAAAACTAAAGCCGGAGACATTTTATCTACCGGTAGTAGTCCTTTTTCGATGAGCTTAGGGACTATTCGCGAAACTCCAATGGTTGCTCCAACGCCAGGAAAAGATTTATCAGACAGCATTTCCGTGAGATTGTCATACCTTCCTCCACCGGAAATACTCCCCACATCCTCCATATCATGACTAAAAGTTGTTTCGAAGACAGTTCCAGTGTAGTAGGTTAAGCCCCTGGCTAATTTCGTCGAAACTTTCACATAATTATCATCTATTCCAAGCTTCTTTAAAATTTGAATGACCACTGTTAGCTCTTCAACCCCAGCACTAAACTCATCATTTATGCTTAACGTACCAAGCCATCGTAATACTTCTAGATTTTCACCTTTCTTTTCCGCATCTAAAAAAGCTTTCAATTTTGAGATGTTTTCTTTTGAATTTATCAAATCTTTTAGAGAATCATCAAATTCTTTCATGGAAATTTTGGCGGATTTATCAACCAATCTTATTACATCCGTAACTTTCTCCTCTGGAGCGATGATTTTTATGAACCCAGATAGAATTTTCCTGTTGTTTATTTTTGTTTGAAACGGCGGTAGATTTAAAGAACTTAATGTTTCTGTTATAAGAGCGACAACTTCAGCATCATACTCCAGCGACAACTCACCGTCGCCGACGATATCAATATCACACTGATAAAACTGACGATATCGCCCATACTGCGGACGCTCTCCCCTCCAAACTGGCGCTATTTGATATCTTCTGTGCGGAAACGTCAACTGCGACGAGTTCGAGACGACATACCTGGCAAACGGAACCGTAAGATCAAACCGCAGTCCTAGGTCCTTCTTACTGTTTTCATCGCAAAGACGATATAGTCCATAAATCTCGTTATCATTCCCCTTCGCAAGCAGAGTGCTAACGCGTTCGACAGCAGCAGTATCCATCGGAACAAATCCATAGGATTCAAAACGGCCTCTAATTGAGTCGACTACCTTATTAAAGGCAATCTGCTCGTTAGGTAAAAATTCTGGAAAACCAGAAATATCACTTTTCATAATCCATTCACTACTCTACAATTAGCACATAGTACTCATGATCGCACGTATAGTACTTGTTGTATACAAAAAACACAAACAAAAGGTTAATAATATGACTCTAAATTGAAGAACCATGTTTTTTCGTGGATAATTCAAGACCAGTATATAAGAACAAACGCTCCGATTAAGTACATCCCCCCAATCGGAGACCAAACCGATCCCATATCCTACGAACTTACAAGTACGCAACAACGCTTTTACTACCTTTTATTAATAGAAGCTAGGATAGCAGCCAATTCTCCACCATTTTCAATTAAAACTTTTAATTTCTTCAAATGATCCGAGTAGTCCTCATCAGGGCTTACACGATTTTCAAACTGTTCCTGAAGTTTTTTTAACGCTGCAACAATTGCATTTGTTTTTATTTGCTGTGTCTTTGAGTCCTTCGCTTTTTCAATAGCAGTTTTTAGTGAATTTAAGGTCTTTATACATTTCTCTGTACTACTGATAAATTCTTTTTCGTTATCTGGATGGAAGTCGTTCTTTATTTCTTCTAAAATATCAATTAACCGATGAACGTATTCGACCAGTACATTCGTCCCAAATGTAAGTAATGCTCTTTGATCAATAATTTGAATTCCAAACCTTAGATCGACCATACTATCATGAATGTATTTCAGCTCGTTAATTACCTCAAGGATTTCCCAAAAACTGAGTTTTGAGTC
Organism: Holosporaceae bacterium; assembly: GCA_031284365.1. Lineage (GTDB taxonomy): Bacteria > Pseudomonadota > Alphaproteobacteria > UBA3830 > UBA3830 > JAIRMQ01. The sequence continues at coordinate 5,025 of JAISZX010000092.1, read as the reverse complement.
AGATTTGCGCTCTGTCGTCTCGAATTGTGTATGTAGCGAATCAAACTTTCCTTCTTGACCATCAACAAAAAACTCTTTTCTAACAGATTCTATCCTTTCTTCTACGATCTCGATTAACCAGTGCAAATCTTTTTTATCATGCCCCACCTGTTCAATTTTACGTTGTAATGATGCTTTTATTTCTTCTACCGTATCAACAATTACTGAATCTTTAGTATCTTCTAATAGTTTGAACCATTCAGATAATCTTTGTTTCAATTCATTCAATTTTACGGCAGTTATTTCATTTTCTGGTATCTTTTCGAAACAGCTAAACTCTGGAATCGAGTTGCATCGATCCACAAGAGAGCTTATTTTTTTTAACTTTTCAGCATTTGGTGAGGCTTTTTCTATTTCTTTTATCTGTTCAACAAGTTCATTTGCATCTTTCTTATGCTCTGGTAGCACAACGCTATGGTATATAATTAAGTTATTTTTGACATCTTCTAGTGTCTTAGGATTACGCACTACCTTTAAGCTGGCAGCTTCATCATTAACCACATTCTTGTCTGCAGATTCATCTGCGGTATCAGCAACACTTGTTTTCTCATGTATCTCTGTTTTTTCAATTACTTCTGTCTTTTTAAGTACTATGGACTGCAGATTTGCAAACGTATCTCTTGCATCCTTTTTCTCTTTCAATTTATATTTCTCGGCGAAAGTTGGAACAACAGCATCTAATTCACCATCTCTTATGTTCTCCATAACACTCTCAAATCTTGCTACAGCAGTTTTTAGATCACCAGTTTTACAGATGTAACCTATGATTTCCTGTGTTAATTTTCCATCAAAATATTCTTCTAGCTTTTCCTTAAAATCTTCAACAGTTTTTATAGTATTTTTTTGATTGTTGGAGGGTGTTTCAGCTTCTGTTGCGTGTACGTCCCTGTGTTCACTTTCACCTTCATCATGAGTTTCTTCGTGTGCAGATTCGGTTGCATCATGAGTTTTTTCATGTGCAGATTCGGTTGCATGCGTGTCTTCTTGCGCACCTTCAGCATGCTCTTCTTCGTGCGCAGATTCGACTACGATAGGTGGAACTTTTCTTTTCAAGCTTGGCCTACCAACTTTTTTCAAAACACTAGCATTATTTTTGGCGACAGCCGCTGTGTTAGGTTCTCTTCCCAATGCATTTGCGGTTTCAATAACTCCATCAGAAATGCACGATACCGCTACCAGGCTTGAAAACACAGTACATAATTTCAGTCTCTTTCTCATTTTTGATCTCCCTAATTCTCAATATAGTATACCGCACACTTCAAACAAAGTCAAGTATTTTTCAAAAAATTTATTGTTTTTAAAAGCTAATTTTATTTTTTATTGTAAAGTATTTTTTAATAATTTATCTGATATAATGTTTGTGTTTGTGTGTATATGTATTGAAATGGAAAGATGAAAAAACTTCTTTTTTTATTGTGCTTTTTGTATTTCGAAACTGGAGCAGGCTCAGTCGTTGCCGGAGGTGTAATGGCAATGTCGGCCGCGTCGTCGCTAAAAACACTGAAAGGCGACGATTTTGGACTCAAAGAGTTGTTTGCTCCAAAAGGTGGCGTTGCTATGAAAGAAGTAATGCTGGTAATTGAAGAAAATATGAATAATAATGGAGCTGTAAAATTACACATAATAATAGTCTACGACGAAGAAGTTGATGGAGAGCTAAAAAAAATGTCGGCTTACCAATATTTTAGAAGAGTAGATCAATTGATAAAAGATCATCCGGATAAGTTAAAGATTTTTGAATGGGAATTAGTTGCAAAAGAACGAATCATTCCATGGGTAAAAGTTGAATATCCAAATAATCACATGCTGCCAATAGTGGCATATGTCTTTGCTAAATATTCAGGATCCGGCGAGTACAGAGCAAAAATTCCTCCAAGTTACAAAAAAGTAAAAATTACATTAAAAAAAGAAAATTTTCACATTGATTACGAAGATAAGGAAAATAAAAATAGTTAGTTCTCCAGAAAAAAATGTTTTTATGCTATCAAAAGTCTAGCTTGTGTACAGCACATAATACAATTGATAAATTTTCGGTAAAAAGTGTTAAATGGAACGCATCAATGTGCGTCAGAGTTGCAACCTTGTTCATTAGGAATAGTTTTTAATGCATTTTTGAATGTAGAACAAACTATTAGCGCTTATATTTCAATGGATTCCGAGAAAGATTCCGAAGCGCACGCTCTAGATAAATTTTTATGAACCTGGAATTTTATACTTAATCATGCTGTATATCCCTTTCTTGTTAAAACTTTAAGAGTTATACAGCTTCTATAAACAATTAAATTAAAAACTAATGTCTAAGATTAGAAGAACATAAGGCGTTCCTAGAAAACGTATCTTCTTCCTCTCTTTCTTTACATGCGACAATTTCTCGTACTTTAGTGTTGGGCGAATCCAGGGTACCGATATCTTGTGAGGCTTTAGGTTTTCCTTCCAGCACAGAGCAAACATCATTAATAAATTTGACAAAGCTATTACACCTGGAATTCATGGTCTCAGCACAAAGTTTTTGTTTTTGATCTTCGTTTATGTTTGTTAAAAATAAAGGCATTCCATAACATCCAATTTGCGATGTTTTTAGACGATGTACCCAATGGAGAGAATTTTCATATGTATATAATACGTAGTTGTCAAATTCTATTTCATTAAATGCTCTTACTAGTGCTTTGGTTTGTCTTGGAGTTGTATTAGGGTCACCATTTCCATGAAAGAGATATACTTTTTTACTAAGTTCATCTAGCGGCTTTATTTTTTCAAATGTAAAATCTAATCCCACTTCTTGAGTAATAAACGAAAGATCTGAAAATGGATGCATAGCTCGCATACATGAGCAAAATTTCTCTCCATATGGGAATGAACTCAAAGTTCTATCATTGGTGGTTGCTCGTAAAAAGCCTTCATCGAAGCAACCATGCCACCAAGATCCACCAGCGTACATTTCAGTGATAACTGGAGCGTATATGCCAACAGCATTTACATTTTCATTTAACCAATTTGCATGATTTGCTATAAATTGTGACATCATGTATCCGCCGAAGCTATGCCCAACAAGAAACAGTTTTTCTCCATCAATATAACCTATACTTTTCAATACTCCTACTTGGTCTTTTATCTGATCCACTATGCGTTTTCCATTGGACTCTGGCTTGAACGTAATTGTGGCAACGGCATAGCTTCTGGAGACGATCGCTCCTATCATTGGCAACAATGTAGCTGTAATACTACTATACAGATCTTTTTTATAATATTTTGCGATGCTTGTGCTAGAATCTTCTATTTTAAAATTGGCATAAGTATTGCCTCCGTGCAAAAATACGAAACATGGCATCTTGCCAGAAGTACTGTACTTGGGACTATAGACAAAAAATTCCATCTCTACTTTGTTATTTTCGTCATCTTGCCATTCGATAACTTTTTTATCCACAGTCATATTACCAACGATTTCTCTTAGACGCTGTCCAGCAGAATCACTTTCGTTATCGATGGCTTCCTCCAGCAATCTGCTGCTGTCGACGTAGCAAAGAATATCTTTGGCCCATGCATTGAAATTATCGTCAAAAGCGCAAATGTTGCCATTTTGACCAAGTACACCAACAACCAAAGAGTTGTTAGCTATAACCGGAGCACCGTCATCGCCAACTCCAAGATTCACAAGCGCTTCTCTAGACGATATTGGTAGAAGTTTTTTCGTTCGTAGTCCAAATAAAGTTTGTATTCTTTCATCAACCACATCAACACCATCAACTACAGGAATACCACCAAAACCTATTGAAGAAAGCTCGCAGCTTTCGGCAGAAGCGCCAATGTTTGCTCCAACTCCACCTGAAATAGGAGTTTCTAATATGAAAATACCGATGTCTGAGTTTTGATAATCATAATGCCTAACTATATTGATTTTTTGTCCATTAATAATAAAAGATTCTGGAAAAGATTCTGGATTGGCAGTGCATTTCCTGGAAACAACAACTCTTCCTCTCAAATCATAGGGAATACCAAGGAAATTTACCACGGTAGATGTAGCAATACCATTACCATAATTTATGTAGCCAACACATTTCGTGACATCTTCTTCGACGAAGGTGCTATATTCTTGCATTTTGTTTTGCAAGTCTTTATCATTAGTGACCCCAAATTTTTTGCATGCATTTTTAATGACTGATTCAGCTGTCTCTCCGCTAACATGAAACGTATTGACTAAATACTCTGAAATGTTTGCAGCAATTGTGACTAGAGGTAGATATTGGATCGAAGCTGTATCATGAATTCTAACATCTACTGTTGAGTCCAGCGCTACTTCAGTTGCCTCAGTTCCAGAGTATGACAAAAACAACAGCAATGCCAGCGATAACGAAAATAGTTTTTTCATTTTTCCCCTATTGTTTAAAGCTATAACAAACCAAAGATAGAGACTAAAACTTCTACAGAAAATTTAGGCGATATTGATGTCAAGAAAACACCAAGGCCCATATTACCTGCAAAAGGTACGCATCCACCTTTGTATTTACCATCTCATATAAAAATTAATTTTTTACTACTTTAAAAAAAAACAGCATTCATCATTTTTTTGCTACCAAAAGGATTTTAGGCCTCGTTAGAAAAAATATCATTGTGATTGCGGCACATTATCGCGGCACATTATCGTTGAACAATCCTGGATTTGGTGTGAGGATAATGACCGCACAAAAATATTTCCTCCTCTGCTGGTGTGTAATTGTATATCTAACGCAGTGTGCAAGTTTTTTTATGAGATAATGTTGTCGAAAGAGGTAGATTCTCCGATGAAGGCGGCGAAAATGTGAGCACATATTTTTCTTCTGATTTTTGAGAGCAAATACCACATATCTTTTGCCCTGATTTTTTGAATGCTTAAACGTTCGGTAAGTTGTCCGATGACGGTTTCGATTTTTCTGCGCACATTCATAATCTGATTGATGAAAGTTTTTGGTCTGTTTTTCGGCATGTTTTTTCGAAGCGGAGTTTGCAGAT
>JAISZX010000096.1 GCA_031284365.1 Holosporaceae bacterium | reverse complement strand
TCAAAATAATCTCCGACAAATACAGAAATCGTCGAAAACGATTCGGACTACGCTTCAATTTGATCGCCGCAATATATAATGGGGAATTACAAATGTAAGTTTCGAAAGAGGTCTATTTTAATTTACTCACTTAAATTCATAGGAATCATAAACAACAGCTCGACCACCGAACATTTCTTTCTGCCTCACCAATCCTTGATTAAGATACCTTCCGTTTTGCTCTGTGGAAATACCAAAATCAAGATATTTTATATTGCTGTTATAGCAACTGCTGATGATACTATCAACCACAAGATCCATTGCTGACAGTTCCCTACCCAGCTCCGTTGTGGCGATATACTGCGTATGAACCACCATATCCGTTTTGAAAATAATGGTTCCAGCTAAAAATTCATTATCCAAAAAACCGCCTAACATTTTGATATTATTTGGAAATCTAGAAGCCAGCATACGCATTTCATCTGCGGTATGGACGGCGTTGGTTTTATATTTCTGCATCAGAATTTTATTTTCACATTCAAAAAAAGTATCAAAATCATGAAATTCGCATACAGAAACGTTCGCCTGTTTCGCTTTATTCATTCCCCATTTTTTACCTTTCGCGAAAGGTATTCTGTTTGCTAAACTTATGGTTGTAGAAGCATCTCTGCGAATTAATTTTGCTTCATTTACAAACAACGCATACAAATCTTCGTCCGATGGGTAAGTGTAATATATACTTGGAATGCGTTTATATATCAACTTTGATATGCCATTTCCCCCCATATACCCTTTTAATGAAGAGAAAACACTGAGCATTTCCAACATCGTCATCCTTCTGCTGCAAATTACCCCTCCGTAGGTAAGGCCTTCGTGCGATATTAACTCATCGCCATGCATAGATGCCGGCATTATCGCCAATAACTTCTCTTCATCATAAAACATCAAAGAATGATCGACAAAATAGTCAGAATGATAATCCATATAATTACGATCCAACAAAAAAGTACCATTCTTAGAATTTTTTACAAAATCATTCCAAATATTCTTTGATTTTGCTTCGTACTTAACAATATTCATTAGCTTTTAATAATATTCACAAAAATTTCCGAACCAAATTCGGGCATATACTCCACCATTCTGTACAGACCGTCTAAAACATTGTCGTCAATAACTCCGTTTTCCAAACATTGCTGCATTTTCGCATGATTAAACATTTTTAAGAAGAAAGACCCTTTATCCAGAACCATGAATCCAAACTTTTTCACCATTTCTTCAAGAGAATCCATATCGAACGTAGTATTTTGTTGAAATTTTCTGGCTGTTGGAGTTAACGCTCCAAGTGAATCTATCAAACCTGCGGAGTATGCTAGCAATAAATGAAATGATCTGCTGTTTGGCACATTTATGTGAACCACTGTGTTCTTAGAACAAAATCTACTAACGTTCTTTAGCATATCCTCCGGAACTTCCACCTCATGCAACAAGCCGGAAAATATAATAAAATCAAAGTCCCCAATTGTTTCCCTCGGCAATTCCTCCAGAAAACTGTTGTATAATGACACCTTCTCATCTTTCGAAAAATCTTCCAACGCTTTTAAATAAAACGCGTGAGATGGTTCAACCACCGATACCGCCTCATATTCTTTGTAGGAATTAAATATGGAGTCGTTTCCACAACCTATCTCCAATATTTTTTTTGGTTTGTATTTATTTAATATTTCCAAAATTTTTCTTTTACGATACCTAACCTGCACCTCTTCAAACCGATGAGAATTATAATTTTCCGTATATATTTCAATATCTCTAGACATTTACTGTACTCCCACGTTGTTAAGCGATATTCCAAGAAATTCATTGTAATCCCTAATGTATTCATTTTCATCATAATATTTATTTGCGAGTACCATCAGAATACAATCTTTAGAAAAATCTCTGATTTCTCTCCACGTATTCTTACCTATGTACAAGCCAAGATTCGGACTGTCGAGCTCTACACTTTCGCGTACTTTACCATCGTCGAGGACAAATACGCACGATCCGTTTAAGCAAACTATAAGCTGTTCTAATTCTCTGTGGGCGTGCTTTCCTCTTTCCATGTCGGTCTTTGCATCATATATGTAATAAACTCTCTTAATCTCGAATGGAATATTCTTGTTTCCTTCAAGAGACACCAAGGATCCTCTGGAGTCCACATGTACTCCAAAATTAATAATTCTACAATTCATGCTAACGTCACTCTCACTTTAAAATATAGTTAAAAAGTTGTTTAATTTCTTGTTTTGATGCTTTTTTTATACTCCCAGGTTGCAAGTCATCTAGGTTAAATGGTCCATAGCTTACTCGAATTAGCCTGCTTACTTTGCATCCAACGTATTCCATCATTTTTCGGATTTCTCTATTTTTTCCTTCTGATATTGTTACTGTTATCCACGAATTCATGGAGCGTTTCTCTATTTTTATGTCAGCTGAGCCATATTTAATTCCATTGATGGTTACTCCTTTTTTCAATTTATCGATTTTTTCCTCTGTCAAATCACCGAAAATTCGTACGCGATACACTCTTTTAAGGCCCGTACTTGGGAGCTCCATTTTTCTAGCCACATCCCCATTGTTTGTGAACAGCAGCAATCCTTCAGAATTATAGTCGAGGCGTCCAATGTATATAAATCTTTGATGAAAATTTTTTCCTGAAAAAACTGTTTCGCGGTGCTGTGGATCATTTTTCGTAGTAATAACTCCACTGGGCTTATGAAATTTCCAAATAATTATTTCTTCATTTTTTTTTGCAATAACATTTCCATCGACGGATACTTCGTTTTGATCTGTTACAAAAAAAACAGGAGTTATTACAGTTTGTCCATCTACAACAACTTTTCCATCTATGATCAATTTCTCAGCTTCACGACGCGAAGCAATCCCGCTTTCTGCGATTCTTTTAGCCAAACGTGTTTTTTGTTCCAAGATCAATACCCACTCAAAATGCGATCCATGAGTTGCTGGGTGGTTGGGATGAAATTATTTTCGTAGAACGGATCCTCTCCGAAACGGTATGCAGTGTGTCCCACAAACACAAGATTTTTCTCAAGATCGCTCCCATGCGCAGACGCCTGCAAAGTTTTCTGTATACAAAAACTGCGCGGATCTGGAATTTTCCCAGTTGAACCTTTGTGCTGGCACCAGCTACTAAACCGACACGCACTTAGGCAGCAGCAGCAATTTTTCTGATCCATCATAATTTGCCGAGACTGCTCAGGCGTAACAAAAACAACAGTATTTGATGGGGTTAGCATCGCCACTGAAAACCCATTTTCAATAAAAGATGTAATTTTTTCGCTCTGACTTGCATCAACACAAATCTTTTGCCCATGAACTGTTACAAAGTATGGAGAATCATCGACAATTTTTACCTCTCGCTCCTGCAATGTCAGTAAATTTTGCAACATTTCATTATTTATAGCAGAAGAATAAAAACCAGTCGGACTTAGTTGTGTCAACTTAATGTCGCCTCTTTTTAGTGACATCAATTTCGGCTGCCACGCCTTCGCAACTGGACATTCAGTCGTCAGAATCGAACGGGTCCCGAATTGAAAAGCAGTTATTCCCAGTTCTTTATTGTCGATGTAGTCCTCCCACTCGGAAAGCCACCACACTCCGCCGGCAATGATTATCGGAAGATTCTGTAGCTCAAAGCTGTTCATCGTTTTGCGCAGATCAACAAGACGCAGGTAATGATTAACCGGCTCCAGTGGATTTTCAGCATTGGATAAACCATTATGCCCGCCGGCAAGCCATGGATCCTCGTAGATAACTCCACCCAAAAAATCCAGATTTTTTCTAAATGATCTGCGAAATAAAGCTGAAAACGCTCTTGCTGACGACACTATCGGATAATAATATACACCAAATTTTGAAGCAATTTCCCCAAGACCGTATGGCATTCCAGCTCCACAAACTATGCCATGGATACATTCACTTGCTTCTTCGAGAATTCTAGTAAGTATCTCCTCGCATGCTCCCATTTCCCACATAACATTCATGTGTATGCGACCTTTTCCGTTGGACCGCTCGCGGGCGATTTTTGCTTGAGTTATGCCACCAGCGACGGCGTACTTAATCAATTCTTGACGACGTTGCAAACGTGATTCACCGTGATATACCTGCGGAATTATACTACAATTTCTATCATACGAATCTGCGTTAACGGCTGAAAAAGTTCCTACACCACCAGCTGCAGCCCATGCTCCGCAGGTTTCTCCAACGGAAATTGAAATCCCCTTTCCTCCTTCAATTACAGGAACAACATCAGCTCCGGAAAACCTTTGTAAATCTAATCTTACCACGAACACTCCTGAAATTTTACGAAGCACATATTAATACAACATTAACAAGATTGCATCTTAAATCATAGAGTCAAATACAGAAGATTGATCAATCAAACATTCCATTTTTGCTTTCAGCGATGCTCTCACTCACCATTGATTTTACCAAAATACCTTCGGAATTAAATATCAATATTATTTTTTTGTGAACATCTTCAGTTCCACGTGTAAAGAAATTAAATATAGGTATATAATTCCTCATTAAATTGCTTTTACCGATATGTAGATATGTCCACTTCTCTTGCTTTGACATTTCGTAATAATCAACGTCAGATGGGTCGCCAAGTATTTTTCGCGCATCGCTTTTTGTTGTAATATTATCGTTAATAATTTTATATATATGTGCTTTATTAGATGAACCAATTACTCTATTTCCACTGCTTCCACCTTGGAAAGCACACCCGGATATAAACATGAAAAAACCTAACTTCAGTAAATTTGCAACACAATTTCTCATAATTATCCTCATAAAACCCAATGATAGTTTTTATCACAAGTAAAAAATGTATTCAACACTTTTTATCATTATCACCAGGGCCATTTCATAAATTATTGAGAATATTTACTCAGAAGCAAGCATTTACGCTGAAAAAAACCCTTTCCTGGAGCATTAAAGCCTAACCCAATACTTTTTTCGCTATATCAACAGATTGCTTAGCGTCGCGAGCGTAGTAATCTGCTCCAATTTTTTCCGCATAATCAGCTGTTAAAACTGCACCACCTACGAATTCTGATTGTCAAAAAGGTGAATATTAAGCACTGCTGATGAAATCAAAAAATTTCTAAAAGTCGTATAAACTTTACAAAAATCGCGATAATTTCATCAACAGAGCCGAGTAAATGCTATTGTTGCGCTACCGCATCCGGAGGGCACTGATCTTTGCGCGTAACGTTAAAATCTAACCAACTGTTATACGGTAATTCAATGCGCACTTGAGCTGTTTTATTTTCTTTTTCTTCAATGATTTTACCGTAAGTACTTAATTACATCAAGAATATTCCGCCAATCTGACAATAGGCTTCCGTCCTTACCGAATTTAGCGCCAGTAACATCACGACATAAATTAGCCCAATCATTATGTACAGACTGTACGCGTCCGTTAGTTGAAGACTTTTTATTATATTTTGCAAAAAATTCTTTTGCCTTGTTGTTAAAATTATTTGGTGCTTTGATTTCATCTTTTTCCGGATCATATTCGCACATCATTGTTACAATATGTCTTATTGCAGTTTCAACACAATCAGAAAAGCTGGTTCCATCATGAAGCGTCACTACTATGTTTTGTTCAAATAAAGCGCTTGATGGGTATGGAGCAATATTGTTATTGTTTTCACCGTTAAATGAGGCAAAAAATTGTTCAATTGATAACGCATTTTCTCCTACTGTAAAATTTTTACTGGAAATTGTTGTTTTAGTATCGTTTATTTTTTTATTTATTGCATCCATATATTCTTTGATTTTATCTGAGTTCGAAAGATCTGATTCATCAAAATGTGAGATTACCCCAACTTTTTCCATAGCTTTCAGTAATTTTGGAACATCGCCGCTTGAACCATTAAAAAAGCAACAACAAAATGCCAGAATCATGGTTTCAG
>JAISZX010000047.1 GCA_031284365.1 Holosporaceae bacterium | reverse complement strand
ATTCTTGCGCTACAACTGGTCGCGTTTACGATGTTTCTGATGAAGCAGGTCTGAATTCCACCCTGCAAACTATCGCAAACGACATCAAATCTTGGGCTGGGTATGAGGGAGCGAAAAATGAATAAGGTGATCTAGGACACACAATGCAAAAAACGGCACAAGACCGTAAATTACTTTATGTAAAGCCAATTTACCTCACACTGCAGTCCTTTTAACTTTATCACCGAAGAGAACAAGCAACTCAAATTGACACAGAGTGTCAACAAATAGCGTATCAAATCATGAAAACGATATTTGCTGATACAATAAACATTCCAAAAGGTGTAACAATATCTAAATTGTGAAATTTTCACTAAACGACGAACGAGTGTATTTTCTATCAAAAAAGTATAAAAATTTTCCATCAATTTTGGAACGGCCTTCATTAACATCAGTAACATTTCCGCCGAGTGGACGACCAAAATAATACAAACCGATATTGCTAAACGGATGTGTATACATTCCTCTCCCCATCACTCCTCTAACGGTATTATTTCTTGGTATTACAGGCTTGGAGTGCATTTTTATTACAAAACTTGGCCGAATACGAGAAAGAGTATTTTCTTTTGTAAAATCATCTTTCCAACGGGCAAAAATCCCTCCGCTTGTTCCAACTTGAAAACATCCAAAACAATCGAAAAAATCACGTATGCCAAGTTTTGCCTTATAAAATTCCACATCCACTTCAGTTGCTACAGCCTTTGCTTTATCATCATTTTCCGGATACGCAACAATAAAATCCCCTCTTTGAACGGAACTTCTATGAAACAAAGCCCTCATTGCAGGAATACTAGATATAAACTTGTAAGGCACACCATGTTTTACGAGAATAGGCTGAACAATGGATAACACTTTGGCTGCTGTTGATGGTCTAGCGGAAAAATGCAGTTCCCATCCAAATGTGGCTTTAATGTTTCCACGTGAAATGAAAACATCTTGCCCTGGAGCCAAAGTAAGAGTCCTACCAACCATATCAGTGCAGCACGGAAAAAACTCTGGATCCTTTACGGCTACTTCTGCACTAAAGTCCTCATTAAAACGACTAAGAATTAGCGAATTATATTCCGAATCTAGATACTGATTTTTTTCATAAATTTTGTCTCGTTTTTTTTCGAAGTCAGACGGATCAGAAATTATCTCCTCTTCATCTCTTTTTTCGTATGATTCCGTATCAATCCATAGGGTAGTGAATCCTTCTTTATGAAATCTGTTGATTGCCGCAGCAACTTCGTCACGACAAATTCCATCATTAAACAATGCGAGAAAAATTCTAATGGCGTGTAAGAAGGATTCGCCTAGGACTTCACCTTCATACATTTCTTCATACGTATGTGCTTTTTTTAAAAAAAAACCAGTTGCATCTTTTTTAAGATAAAAAATAAAATCTCCAACTGCTTTAATATTTTCATATGTTGGATTTGCAAAAACGCATTCTGCAGAATCAACTATCTTTTCTCTAAAAGAATACCAGTCACAGTTTGCGTATACAAAATATTTTTTATCCGAATACGATGTTTCTGGCCACTGGTCGTAAAGCACTTCTATAAGAGGGCGAAAACGGTCATACACTTCCATAAGTACTGGAAAACCCCTGCTTGATGCATTAGTGTCGCGCACAACATTTACAAAACGCTCAAAAACCTCTCTTACCACAGGCAAACCAATATTTGCTTTCAAGGAACCACTCAATTTCTCACCTGCTTCTCGGGTCGGATCCGCAAAAAAAGCATCAGCTTTCCCCTTTATGTCCGCTTCCATTACGTCCGTACAAAATACACTAACACACGACACAATACCAAAAACAAATAAAATTTTCTTCATTTTATCTTCCAATTCTATAACAATACCTTCACCGAAGCACGAAATACCATCAAACACGTACCTCCGCTTCAATACGCTGCATTATAACATATCTAATTACAATTTTTTAAACTTTTTTTTCAAATAAAGCGCAAAACAATAAAGCGCAAAACAATAAAACGCGTCAAAGCAGAACTTCCTTGGAACTACAAAAACGCCGCAAAAGATGAGTCGGTTTTGAAGAAGGCGATATTTTGGTCATTTTAGGTGCGACTTTTTCGTATAAAATTTTAAATTTTTCTTCGATGTTTAGCGAATCTTCCATTTTTTTCATTAATTCACAAGTAACTCCCGTTTCGGTCACAAGAGCGGAGTCCAAACCGCATGCGTTTGCTCCTAAAATATCCGTCCATAAAGTATCTCCGATCATTATTTTTTTTCCGCAATTGCCGGCCAGCTGCTGGGCATATCCAAATACTCCAGGGTACGGTTTTCCAAAATATACTACATTTCCACCTATTTTCTCGTAATAGGCAGCGATCGCGCCCTGGGCAACTACTGCCACCCCACAATTTTTTGGATCTACTCCAGAGCAGTGAAAAAAGATGTCCGGATTAGCTACCAGCAGCGTCTTATTTAACTTTAAGCAATTATCTAGCTGACGCGCGAACTCTGCGAATCCCTGACGACCGCAGTTGTCTTGTATTTCGTACCAACACTGATCAACGACATCTTCTATATTTATTTTTTTTCCGTTACAATCCCAAACATCGTCTATAAAAACTGTTCCGTAGGAAGATCGCGGAATTCCAACGTACACAACGTCTGCCTCGCCAATGCTACTTTTCTTCAGATGAGTTCCTTCAAAGATGTTTGCGTTCCCAGTAAAAATACACTTGACACTATCTGCCTTTCCTCCGAACATTCTCGCAAAATTTTCTGGATCATTTTTTATTGTATAATTAAGAAACTCACCGGAAGTAATAAATTCATCGTAATGTACTCCGTGAAACATACCTCTTTGGGCGTATCCAATTTTTGCCTCAATTGAAACCTGTGTCGTGTTCGATAGGATGATTACTTTCTTTCCGTTCTTTCTTAGTTTTTCCAACGTTATAAGAGTTTGATTATACAAATTTATGCCATCAAACAACACGCCATAAATATCAATAAAAAACGTCTCATAATCGTCAACTATTGACATGATGTCTTTTTCAATATTCACAATATTATCACCTTATCAACTTTTTGTACTTTATTTTGCTAGGAACTATGGAGGACAATCCCTCTTTTTTCATTTTATATTCTTCGTAATCCGTAAAATTACCCTGGAACCACTCAACACGACTATTTCCCTCAAAAGACAATATGTGCGTGGAAATTCTATCTAAAAACCAGCGATCATGGCTAATAACAATGGCGCATCCGGCGAAATCCAGCAGCGCATCTTCCAAACTTCGCAGCGTGTCTACGTCGAGATCATTTGTTGGTTCGTCCAGAAGTATGACGTTAGCACCTGATTTTAGAATTTTAGACAAATGGACACGATTTCGTTCTCCACCAGATAATTGATGAATGTATTTTTGCTGATCTGTTCCCTTAAATCCAAAATTAGATACATAGGCGCGACTTGGAATTTTCCTCTTCCCCAGTTCGAGTTCATCGAGAGAATCGGAGATTTCTTCCCACACGGTCTTATTATTGTCAAGCTTATCACGACTCTGGTCAACGTAGGCCATTTTCACAGTTTCGCCGATTCTGATTGATCCAGCATCTGCATTCTCACTACCAACCATCATTTTGAAAAGCGTCGATTTCCCAGCTCCGTTTGCACCGATAACTCCAACTATACTTCCTGGAGGAATATCAAAGGATAAATTATCGATCAGAACTCTATCACCAAAAGATTTGTATATAGAATCAGCCTTGATTACAACGTCCCCAAGCCGAGCCCCAGATGGAATATACAACACAGATGTGTTGTATGATTTTGAAGATTCCTGTTCCAGCATCTCGTTATAGGCATTAATACGCGCCTTACTTTTTGCCTGTCGCGCTTTTTGAGACTGTCGTACCCACTCAAGCTCCCTATCAAGGAATCTTTTTTTCTCGGTTTCTTTCTTATCCTGCTGCTCGATTCTTTTTTGATGATCTTCGAGCCAAGCGGAATAATTACCTTCGAACGGATATGAATTTCCGTGATCAATCTCCAAGATCCACCCAACCACATTATCCAAAAAATACCTATCGTGCGTCACCAGAACAACAGCACCTTTGTATTCCTGCAGGTGTTTCTCGAGCCAAGCAACAGATTCTGCATCCAGGTGGTTTGTTGGCTCGTCCAGAAGAAGCAGATCTGGTTTTTGCAGCAACAATTTACAAAGCGCAACCCTTCTCCGTTCCCCCCCCGACAAATTGTCCACGAGAACGTTGGGGTCTGGGCAACGCAGTGCATCCATCGCAATTTCTATCGTGCGATTTAGATCCCACAGTCCAAGCGCATCTATTTTCTCCTGAAGCTCTCCCTGTTTAGATATAAGATCGTTCATTTCATCTTCGGTCATTTCTTCCGAAAATTTTGCCGATATCGCATCAAATTCTTCCAGTATTGCTCGAGATTCTGTCAACGGCTCAATAATATTCTCATAGACTGTCTTCGTGTTATCTAACTGTGGTTCCTGTGGTAAATAACCAACGGTTGCACCTTTTGCTAGCCACGCTTCTCCACTGAAATCATTATCTATTCCGGCCATGATTTTCATCAACGTGGACTTTCCAGAGCCATTTCTACCAATAATTCCAATCTTCGCATCTGGATAGAACGAAAGCCACGTATCTTTGAGAATCTGCTTTCCTCCTGGATAAGCTTTAGATAAACCCTTCATTACGTATATGTATTGATATGAAGCCATTACTCCCCTTCTTTAAAATTATTCATTTTTCAATAACTTAGCTGTTTTTAATTCCGAAATATTGCGACACCCCACACAAAACATAGCCGTTTTTAACTCCATAATCAATGATTCAACGTAATTTTCACATTCAGATCGTGAAACCATTATTTTTTGCAAAAAACTAAACGCATTTGCGCAGATATCAGCGCCCAATGCTATGGATTTCGCAACATCCACACCATTTCTTACTCCTCCGCTGGCAATTATTTTCATCTTTTTGCGTATTTCAGCGACTACTTTTATACATTCTACGGTTGGGTTACCCCATCCAACAAATGCTTTCGCTGCATTTTTAACTACGATATCACTCGAGCGTTTACTCTCGAGGCAAGGCCAACAAACCGATCCAGCGCCAGCAACGTCGACACCGTAAACTCCAGCATCCTGCAACTGTTTTGCCACAGACGCTGAGATTCCGTAACCAATTTCTTTTATAATGATCGGACACCTCAATGTTGAGCAAATTTTCTCTATCTTTTTTAATAAGCCAGAAAAATTCACATTTCCATCTATCTGAAATACTTCCTGTATTGGATTAAGATGAAAGACGAGAGCGTCCGCTTCAATCATTTCTACAGCGCGCTTGCATTCATCTACGGAATATCCGTAATTCAGCTGTACTGCACCAAAATTCGCAAACAGTAAAATATTTGGAGCATAACGTCTAACCTTGAACGAATCTTCAAAAGATGGATCTTCAAAGGCGACACGTTGACTGCCAACTGCCATGCCTAGACCAAAATCATTAGCAACTCCAGCTAGATTTCTATTAATTCTTTCACTGCCATTTTCTCCAGTGATAGACGAGATTATCAACGGAATCTTCAACTCGCGTCCAAGAAAATTGGACGACATATCTATTTCCGAAAAATCCATCTCTGGAAGTGCGTTGTGCTCAAAACGATACTTCGTAAATCCAGGATCTACTGGTGACAGATTCGCAATCTCCCCAAAAAGAGATATATGATCTTTTTTTCTCTGCTGTATTTCAGTCAAAACAAAACTCTAGTTCTTATATACCGATAACTAAATGCCAAGCTACTTAGATCTGAACGTAATACGTCCCTTCGTAAAATCGTAAGTAGTCATTTCCACATTAACCATATCGCCAACCAAAACGCGTATTCTATTTTTTTTCATTCTTCCGGAAGTATGAGCCAAAATAACATGATCATTCTCCAGCTTCACTCTAAACATCGAGTTTGGTAAAACTTCGATTACTTCTCCCGAAAACTCTATTAAATCTTCTTTTGCCATCAAAACTCCATAAGAAAGCACATGTATAGTACTTCTTTTCCAGCTATTTTACAACTGCATAGGTTCACATAATCCAAACTTATGCGGGGACCGTGCGCAGGTCCACCCACAAGAAAAAGCAGCACACCTTAGAGTTGTGTTAAAGAAAAGCATTTACTACGGCTTTAAATACTATCGTACATAAAAGATTGGCATGCCATTGGAAAGATTGTTGGGTGTAATAATGCAAAACCTACTCATTCCTTTCATTCTGTATCGCTTTTTCATATTGATCAACATCTCCGTTGAATTGAGTAATTGTACCGTTTGCAACGACTAGGATTGAATTTGCAACTCTGTTTAGAAAATTGCGATCGTGCGTTATGACAATTACTGCTCCTTTATACGAAGTCAAAGTCGATATAAGCGATTCGCGCATTTCAATATCCAAATGGTTTGTCGGTTCATCAAGAATCAATAAATTTGGAGCTTCAGCCGTAAGCGTTGCGAATACGAGACGTGCACGCTCTCCTCCAGAAAGTTCTTTAATTTGTTGGAAAACCTTGTCACCAGAAAACCCAAATCCTCCGAGATGGGAACGTAGTTGTCTGTCCGTTGCATTTGGCATTATTTCTTTCAAAAAATCGTAGATGGATTTCATCACATCCAATTTTTCAAAAAGATCCTGTTTATAAAAGCCGACTTTCAGTTTACCGTTAACTTCGCGTGTGCCTTTTTTTTGTCGCAATTCACCAGTAAGAAATTTGGCAAATGTCGTTTTTCCATTTCCATTGGCTCCGACTATTGCGATTCGTTCGTCAGCCATAATGGTTCCGGAAATGTTTTTCAAAACAACTTTATCTTCATAGCCAAGCGATACTTTGTCGTAGGATAATATGTTTGACGAAAGAATCGGGTTAGGATCTGGAAAATTGAAAGAAACTGTTTGATCATTCTGATCTATTGGAAGAAATTTCATTTTGGAAATTGCTTTTAGTCGGCTTTGCGCTTGTTTTGCTTTAGTTGCTTTTGCTCCGAATCTCTCCACAAATGCCATCATATGTTTGCGTTTTAATTCCATTTTTGTATTATATTCTTCTGTATTTTTCTGTTGCAAAGAATATGTTTCGAGAAACGTATCGAAATTCCCGTTGTATTTGGTGATTTTATTGCTTTTTAGATGGAGAATTGCATCAACTGAATCATTTAAAAAATCTCGATCGTGAGATATTAAAATAAAATTTTTAGGATATGCTTTTAAGAAATTCTTCAACCAATCTGAAGTTTCCAAGTCGAGGTGATTTGTTGGCTCGTCCAGTAAAAGCATGTCAGGTTCCAGAAACAAAATTACTCCGAGAGCGACACGCATGCGAAAACCACCGGAAAAATTTTTGAGCTGTGTATTTTGAGCTTCTTCGTCAAATCCAAGTCCTTTCAGTACAACAGCTGCTCTGGATTCAGCATCGAAAGCATTAATGCCGATTAGTTGATCATAAATTTCCGCAAGCAATTCTGGGTTTTGAGAGTTTTTCTCCAGTTGCTCCAATAAGTCTTTGCGCAAAGTGTCTTGGGATAGCAAAAATTCTCTCGGAGTCATATCTCCGCACGGCATTTCCTGTTTTACCGACATGATACTTTTGCCACGTTCTACCTGAAGCTTTCCGCAGTCTTGTTCCAATTCTCCAAGAATTATTTTGAAAAGAGTCGATTTGCCGCTGCCGTTGCGTCCCACCAATCCGACGTGCTGTCGACCACCGATTTGTAGATCAATACTATCCAAAATACGATTTCCATTTATAGTGAAGCTTATGTTTTGCAATGTAAGCATGCGACCATATCCTATTTAACTGCGTCCGAAAAAATACTCATTGCTGGAAATTAACATAATAGCTGCTGGATGTGCGAGTGAAAAAATCCGCAAAACGAAAATGTATTTCATTGCTGCGGAACTCCATCTAGCACTCCTGGCTTAGGAGTAAAAATTACAATCGTGTTAAAATAAGAATACAAATTATTTGCTTTTGGATATAACGTTAAAAAACCAAACGCACTTTTTGATGGAACGTTTTTGGCATTCTGTCCACCTGTGAATTTATACGCTGTTGTATAATTGTAATAATGATATCCACATTCTATTATTATCTTGTTTTCGCCATTTCCTATCTTTAAATCAGGACAGATTAATGACGGTGCTACATTCGAATACCTTCCTATTAAAGTTGTATAAAAATCTGTATCGATAGTAATTTCCTTCGGAGAATAAGACGTATAAGCCATATGAAATCTATTGCCCCATAATATGCTGGCAGTTCCGTTGCTGTTTCCTTTAACGAGATATATAAATCCCATTGGCACATGTCCAAAAATAGCAGTGTTACGTTCTGTGTTAAACTCTGAATTTGCCGGATATATAGTTAAATACGATGCAGCTACAGAGTTTTTTATATCAGTAAATGTAACTCTTTTGTCAGATCTTTCTTGAGAAATATTTTGCAGAATACTAATCATGCAATTGGCGCAAAATTTCATTTTGGAATATGTCCTTTTATATTTTGGAATATCGTGTAAGTAATACAGAGTTGCCGCAAATGCCGGTATGGTAATGGCTAGTTCAACAAAAATCGCTCCTATATAAGGCTTTCCAAGAACCTGCCCCCCACCCCGCTGCATTAAAGTCACAATTTTAGATGACATCTTTACCTCAAAAGTTTACATTTTTTGATTGTAAGATTGAATTATTGAAAAAATATTAACGCTAGATGTAATTATATAGTCTTCCATGAGAAAAGTGTTTTTCCCGAATTGCGTGAGCTCTGATGTCGATACACAGAGCTCTCTTGAAATATGCGCTTTATTGTATTTCTGCCTGTGACTGTAGTTCAGAGTCATCACTGACAAACTCTTTCATTGACAACAGTCTACTAAGTACTTCATTGTAATATTCTAGTACTTCCAAGTAATTAT
Organism: Holosporaceae bacterium; assembly: GCA_031284365.1. Lineage (GTDB taxonomy): Bacteria > Pseudomonadota > Alphaproteobacteria > UBA3830 > UBA3830 > JAIRMQ01. The sequence goes on along the minus strand of JAISZX010000047.1, from coordinate 16,683 downwards.
AAGTAGTTGAGAAATCGAAAAAGCGTAAAAAGCTATCTAGAAAACTTTTGTCTAAGCAGAATGTTACACCTCCATCAGGAAAAGCCGAAGTAAAATAGGCACCAATGAAATTCCTGACCAAATCAAAAAAACAATCTCTCTTTTGCACTTTGGCAAAAGACGGATAAAGTATGGAAGAGATAAAACGAAATATATCTTCTCTTCTTTCGCCTCTTTTACACATTGCCATGTCAATGAAGGTCACAAGTGAACTCTCTTCATCTAAAAGTATATTGCTACTGTGCAAATCTCCATGTAATAAATCACAAAGAAACGGATTACCGGCAACGGCTCCGATGCTATGGAACTCAGCAACACGTTTACCAATTATTCGAAAAATAATTGACAGATCAGCATCAGAGCCAACTCCTATAATTACTGGTTTTAATAAATCAACTACTGATATACCCTTTGCCATTTTCATAAACAATAACATTGAGTAATCACCATACAAAACTGGATGAAGTATTTCACTCGTGGTGTCTAAATACATTGGATATCTCGACAAAGTCCCAGCAATTACTCCATCGAGCGAAGCAACTGGACCAATTTTGCGAGGTTTCCATTGTTTTTTTGCATAAATTGGCGAAATCGTAGCAAAGTGAGTCGGTACTATAATCTCTATATGTCTTCTATTGTATTGTTTTCCACTCAGATACAACGACATATCCCGAGCGGAAAGCCCTTCTCTTGCAGCATCAAGCTTGACTGTTTTTACTACATAGCTCGGAACCTTAAGGCAAGTTTTACCTCCTTCCAATTTAATGTACTTAGGAACCTCAGAACAAGCTTCACTTCCATCTGCCTCCACAGAAACGGCAAATATTTGTGTTTTATTGGAATAGAATTTTGTTTTAAAAACTGACACTGGAACTTTTTCTGGAACTTTTTTATGCTCTATATGTTTTACACACTCGGCCGCAAAAAGCTCAATTACGCCCATTTTTAAAAATATCGGTGTATCTCCAACTTCCCCATGATAGTAGAATAGACCTGCTTCGCAAGGCGTTTTTTGCACCTGAGCCTGAGTGGCTCCGATTGGCTTTTGCAACGGGTCTAATGGCATCATTGCAAAACAGTTATTGGAGCAGCATGACAAAAAAGCTAACCCGCACAGTAAAAATTTCTTCATAGTATCCCCCTTTTTTTTGTATTTTTCACTAACGTTATACATTTAATGCTCAATCGGACTATCGTCAACATTTTTATAATATAATCTTTGATACATCAGATCTGTTGCAAAAGCCTCTCGGAATTCCGAATGCTCATGAGCAAAAAACGGATTTCGCAACAGATGCATTATCTTATATTTTTCAAAGACCAACGATTTTACAGCAGTTTATTCTACATCCCTGTCTCTTTTCCCGAACACAGAATCGAAAATACTATTGCATAGTTTTTTCAATTTTCTGGTAAAGTTAAAACAACAGCACTCAGGTTCTAACACTTCTCCTGAAGCAGCACCACACGCCATATGATCAAATCGCAATGATTTCAGCAAATCATCAAGTGGTTGTGGATTGTATTGCAATAATGGTTGCAAATCAACTAATGGTTGCATAAGCTTACTACTATCAAATTGCGATAATGGTTGAAAATCAATTAATGGTTGCAAATCAATTGATGGTTGCAAATCAACTAATGATTGCATAAACTTACTACTATCAAATTGCGATAATGGTTGCAGATTAGTTGCATGCGTCCACATTAATGATTGCAGACCAGTTAAATCTGTTGCGCAAGACGCTTCTTGCTCCTGAACCTGAGTGGCCATAAGTAGCTCTTGCGACAGGTTTATTACAGGCTCATCCCTATACATCCGTGTTACGGAATAGCAAATCGCGCTCCCGCAATCTTTTATTGTCACCACATCATTCTGACTTGGTTGTGACGCTTCACGATGCGTATCATCATCAGAACATTCCAGCGTGATTGGAGTAGGACACTCTTTCGAACACCCCAAGTCAGAATACGATGATTCCATACCACTACAAGCAGTGTGCAATATAGACAAAGAAAGCGCAATTGTTTTAGATAATTTCATATTTCCCCCCCTTTTTATTATCTTACATTTCTTAAAAAAAACAGCACTACAGTGTTATTCCCCTCAAGAGAGGGTATTCTATGTCATTGACCACATCTTGTCAATACGCTATTCCGCGATAAAAAATCAACGAATTTACAGAATATTTCTTTAATTTTCAAAACTAATCTACATGTTTTTCGTTCTATTAAATTGTGAGAAAAACAGGCGTGTTCTTCAATTGATGAATGCAGTTTGCTGTGTTTTTTATCTGATATTGGTGAAATATTCCACCATTTGTTTACGCCCCCTGAATTTATTGGAACGATGTGATGTGCTTGGAAATGATTTGTCGCATTCATAGGCCATTTCAGAGAGTAATGCGCGCTCCATTCCTGTCGCAGCTTATGTTTTCTGGAGGCAAATTCTTTGCGAACTTTTTGCTTATGCTCTTTATGTGGGATGCGATTTTTGTTCTGCAAGTAATAACAAGCTACAAGAGACTTTTGTGTACTATCAATATGATACACGGATAAACCCTGTAGCTTCTGCAGATATAATTCGATGGAAGTTTTTTCGTCTACACCGTCGAACAGCGCCAACACGGCCGAAAAAACCAACAAAAAAATCGTAGCTGATTTTTTTCTGTACCGAAGGAATGTAAATACAAACTTTGAAATGCTTTTGCTTAGCATTTACATCAAATATTCACATATCGTATCTATTCTTCCTTTTCTTTCACTTTTTCGCCCTCTTTGTCTTGGTGTGAGAAAACAAACTTACCTATGAGTGACTCTATATTTACAGGTCCGCTTGTATTTTCTATTTCATCTCCTTCGTTTAGGCAATCTTCCTCTCCACCTGGAGTTATAGACAAGTATTTTCCTCCGAACAATCCATCGCTAGCAACGCTAGCACTGGTATCTGTTGGAAGTTTCAGACCTTTTGGAACATTGAATTTTACGACTGCAAAAAACGACTCAGGGTCAATTCTCATATCAACAATTTTTCCAATTCTAATTCCACTTATTTTTACGTCGCTGCCCTCGGCTAATCCATCTGCTTTATCGAATCTTGCAGCAAGTACATACCCACCACTGCTGCTATACCCAGATTTCGTATATACATAATTAAAAAAGAAAATTGCTGTTGCTAGAACGAAAACTCCAACAACAGTTTCGAATGTACGACCTTTTTCCACCTTAGCTCCTATAAATATTGTCCGCCATTTACGTTTAAAACAGTTCCTGTTATGAAAGAAGACTTTTCATCTACCAGAAATAACACAGAATTTGCAACCTCATCGACACATCCAAACCTTCCAACTGGAATCCCTTTGCGAATATTTTCTTTTATATCATCAGGAATTGCTTCTGTCATGTTAGTTGATATATACCCTGGAGCAATTGCGTTAACCGTAATTCCTTTTGACGCAGATTCCAGTGCAAGAGCTTTTGTAAAACCGATAATCCCGGCTTTTGCAGCGGAGTAATTCGATTGTCCTACTTGTCCTTTTAGTCCGTTCACAGAACTTATGTTAACAATTCTGCCAAAATTTTTCTCTCTCATGGATTGGATAACCAATCTACACATATTAAACACTGAGTTGAGGTTTGTCGTGATTACTTTTGTCCAATCTTCCAAGCGCATTTTATGCAGCATACAGTCCCGAGTAACCCCGGCATTGTTCACCAGAATATCAATCGTTCCGCCAAGCACCCTACAAACTTCCTTTATACCACTTTCGCATGATTTGTAATCCGAAACATCCCATGAAAAAGCTGAAATTTTTGTTTCATCTCGAAATTTTTCTGCGTTTTCGACTCCGCTTTGATAATTCGCCGCAACCAGGTATCCAGCATCATTCAACGCTCTAGAAATCGCTGACCCGATCCCTCTGGTTCCTCCTGTAACAAGAGCTATTTTCTTCATTGCCCCCCCTTAAACTATAAAAAAACTGTTGTCGTCAACACTATGCTATATTACCATCTAAAAGATTTACACACTACCATAAAAAAGTGTTGAAAAGGAAAATGAATGATGATAAAAAGATGCACCTGGGCGGATTCGAGTGAATTACTCGGGATGTATCATAAGGGGGAATGGGGAATACCTCTTCATGATGATCAAAGGCTGCTCGAAATGTTGATTTTAGAGGGAAAATCGTGTGGTTTGAGTTGGGAGCTGATACTCAAAAAACGCAAACACATTAAAAAAGTCTTTGATGATTTTAATCCTGACATTTTGATTAAGTATGATGATACAAAAATCAATGCACTATTGAACGATCCAGGAATCATAAGAAGCCGACTTAAGATATTGGCTGTTATCGAAAATGCGAAAGCGTATTTGAGAATAAAAGAACACAGGTCTTTCGACGATTTTTTATGGGAATACGTTGGTTACAAGACAATCACAAACGAGACGTCCGAAATAATAACCAAAAACGAAATATCTGATAAACTCAGTAAAGATCTAAAAAAACTAGGCTTTAAATTCATTGGTTCAACAATAATTTACTCATTTATGCAGGCAGTTGGCATGGTGAACGATCATGATAGAGATTGTATTTTTAATCCAGAATACGATTCTTAACGCTCTTATTTTTATCATTTGTGGTTCACTTTTTACACCAAAGAATTATTTTTTTGCGTACCTTTAAATAAATTTTTAATTTCTTTCTGGTATTTTCCTCCAGAAGGGGTTACGCTGTTTTAATCATTGGGTTATCATTTATAAAATGTGAAAAATCTTTACAACAAAATCTAAAAAATACAGGATTATTATTGCAGGTATATCGCTTGCCACTGTGCTAACAGCGGAAGTTCCAATTAAAACAATCTGCAAAGCTGTAATTTTCCAATTGAAAGAGCTGAACGAAATCTCATCGAACAGCAATCAAAAACCGTTAAACGACATAGTTAGTAAAATTCACAAACAAAAACAGACATACGTTATTGTCATAGGGGAAAGTGTCGACAGAAAACACATGAGCATCTACGGATATGATAAAAAAACTACGCCGCATTTCGATAACCTAAAAAACGAACTTTACGTATTTAAGAATGTACGATCGGCGTTTTCCTGTACAACAGAGTCTGTGAAAAACGCTCTAAAAATAGAGAACGATAATTGCAAAAATATCATAAACTTTTTGAAAGATGCCGGATTTAAAGTATTCTGGTTTTCTAACCAAGGAAAATGCCATCTTATGGATAATCAAGTGGAAAAAATAGCAAAATTAACAAATAATTATAGATGCATTTCTGGCTCTACAGTATATTTTAGCGACAAATTCGATGGACAGCTTCTGGGCTGTTTGAACGAAGCGCTAAATGATAAAACAAGCGACAAAAAAGTCATATTTTTGCATTTCATAGGGTCGCATACTCCACTAAATGATAGGTATCCAAAAGAATTTGATGTGTTCAAGTTACCTAACTTGTTCAATTACGCATGGAAAGCTTGTGCGGTGTGCTATTTTGACAACAGTATTCTGTATACAGATTATGTTTTGAAATGTGCAATTGAAATGCTGAAAAAAAAGTGTGATTGCGCTTGCTTATTGTACTTTTCAGATCACGGACAGGATATCTACGACACTGAGGAGAGTAAAATATTTAGGGAAATATCTGATGACTCTCCACACTTATACGAAATACCACTGATAATTTGGGTTTCCAAGAAATATAAACTCCTGAACAAAGATTTCATACAAAATTGGAACATGGAGAAAGAATATGTCATAGACAAGCTAGCTTACTCTATAGCTGATCTAATCCGACTAAGCCATCCAATTATAGTGAAAGAGAACAGCATATTTCGCTAAATATGCATAGTTAATCCACTGATTGCCCATCGTAAATTAGTGGAATACCATTTTCAATTGGATATGATATGCATAAATCCTCACAGACTAATCGATTATCTTTCAGATGTAACTTTACTCCGCTTTTCGGACAGATTAATATTTTTAGCAGATTTTCATCTATCAGCGGAGTTTCTTTCATGTTACTGATTCATATTGTTGAAGAAATCGATATTGTTCTTTGAAGCTTTTAGTTTATCAATTAGGAACTCCATTCCATCGCATACCCCCATTGGCATCAAAACTCGTCTCAGAACCCACATCTTCGATAACGCAGCCTTGTCAACCAGCAACTCTTCTTTGCGAGTACCTGATTTTGTGATGTCTATTGATGGGAAAGTTCTTTTATCCGACAATTTTCGATCCAACACAATTTCCGCATTGCCAGTTCCCTTGAACTCCTCAAATATTACATCGTCCATTCGCGATCCTGTTTCGATCAACGCAGTTCCGATTATGGTTAGCGAACCACCCTCTTCTATGTTGCGGGCAGCTCCGAAAATTCTCTTTGGACGCTGTAGCGCATTTGCATCGACTCCACCGGTTAGCACCTTTCCAGACGATGGACAAACAGTGTTGTACGCTCTTGCTAGACGTGTAATCGAATCTAGCAGGATGACCACGTGTCGCTTGTGTTCCACAAGTCTTTTTGCTTTTTCTATAACCATTTCTGCCACCTGCACGTGTCGCGTAGGCACCTCGTCAAATGTGGAGCTAACAACTTCACCTTTGACTGATCTACGCATGTCGGTAACCTCCTCTGGACGCTCGTCTATTAACAAAACGATCAGATGAGTTTCCGGAGAGTTTGTTGTGATAGCGCGGGCTATATTCTGCAGCATAACAGTCTTTCCAGTTCTTGGTGGAGCCACAATCAGCGCTCGCTGACCACGCCCCAGCGGACATATTATCTCTATAATTCGAGTCGTAAGGTCTTTTTCGTGTGGATTGTCCACTAACTCCAGCATAAGCTTTGAATTTGGATAAAGTGGCGTTAGATCATCGAAATTTATACGATGCTTTGCTACGTCGAGTGCGTCGCCGTTTACAGAATTTAACTTAGAAATAGCGAAATATCTCTCACCTTCTTTTGGGGATCTGATTACGCCTTCTATTGTGTCTCCAGTTTTCAGACTATATTTTCTGATCTGCGATGGTGACACGTAGATATCATCCGAACCAGCCATATAGTTCGCCTCTGGGGAGCGCAGAAACCCAAATCCGTCTGATAAGATTTCAATAACCCCATCTCCCATAATTTCAACTTCATTTTCAGCTAGCTTTTTTAAAATAGCGAACATTAAATCTTGGCGCTTTAAAGTCGCCGAATTATCAACTCCTAGGCTCTCCGCGAAACTCAACAATTCAGGGGGAGTCTTTGCTTTTATATCTTTTAATCTCATGTTTTCTCTTTAATTTTTGATGAACTTCCAAAAAACAATCGCACTACAAAAAATAATACATGGTGCCCAGAGGCGGAATCGAACCACCGACACGAGGATTTTCAGTCCTCTGCTCTACCGACTGAGCTATCTGGGCGCTCCATACATTCATATAAAGCAAATTGACTTGATTGTCCAGAGCCATCCTCAATTTTTTTTTCGAAAACAAAATAAGACTCATCAAGCCACCTCCCTAGATCCACATTTTTACAACGAATAGAGCAAAAAGGATCATAATCAAACGTATCGAAATTTTTACCACAAATTAAACATCTTTTCATTTTTAACGCATACCTCAGCATAAAAAATCACGGGAAATCAACGCCTCCGCTCGAAAAAGGATTGCAACGTAATAAACGCAGAATGGTCTTCCAGATTCCTTTTAGCGATCCATACTTTTTTATCGACAGAATCGCATATTCGGAGCACGTCGGATAAAACTTACATTGCGATTTCAAATAACGAGAAACAACATTTTTATAAATACGTATTAAAAGAATTAAAGCGCGCTGCATTTTTTGATCTTACTATTCAAAAAACGCACTGCCGAGATTATTTCATTCACAAGATCAATCCACTTTGTGCTGCAGGTGGACTTTCTTGCTATAAGAACATAATCTACCATAGATAGCCCCAAATCCCTGAACACTGCGCCAGCTGCGGCACGCATTCTACGCTTACAACGATTCCTCACGACTGCGCATCCGACTCTGCGCGAAGCCGTGAAGCCAACTCTGTAAGTTCCGACATCATTAAAACCACATTGAACAACAACAGAAGCCGACCGGTAACAAAGGCCAGACTGCGAAGCCTTAACGAAATCTTTCCTTTTTCTGATTTTTAGATTTTTTTTCAAATTAAAAGCAAAAAAGTTACGCTGACAAACGAGCACGACCTTTTGCTCGCCTCGCTTTTAGGACGTGCCCGCCAGCTGCTGTTCTAGATCTAAATCCGTGTCTGCGCTTGCGAACCAATCTGCTCGGATTATACGTAGGTTTAGCCATATCTTTCCTCTTTACTTAATTTTTGTTTCTTTAAACAACACATGCTTACGCACTACCGGGTCATACTTCTTCATTTCCATTTTCTCCGGTTGCTTACGCGGATTCCTTTTCTTAACATAAAAAAAACCGGTATTAGCTGTGCTCAACATTTTCACTGTCATCGCCGCTGTCTTCGCCATAACAAAACTCCATCATCTCCGAATATTAACGCTACCACAATTACATGAAAAAATCAAGTAATATTTTTTAAGCCTCACAGCCGTTTCATAAATTTTTAATGATCAGTCTCGTTAGGGAAATTTTTCAAGCATTTGAAATGCAAGCATTATTTGTGTCATATAACGTATTTGCAATCATCTGATCTTCAACGAAAAAATAAAATTTCCCAACTATACTCACTCCATATGAGAAACAAGATTTACGTAAAGTAGTGCAGCTTTATCCTGATTCTCACTGTGAAGCGAGTATATTTATTTTCCTTTTGGGAAACCATTAAAACTTATATCTGCAGTCGGCAAATTTACAATTTCGCAGTGTCCTGAAGCAAATCCAAGAATATAAGCGATTGTGTAATATCCACAATCCACAAAATTAACTCCCTGATGTCCTACGTTTACAACTTTTATATTGGCTGCATCTAAATTATAACGCGTAGAGCCTATCAGAGCCTGCTTAAGTACCAATGCAGCATCGTACCCATACAAAAATGATGGATATAAAATCGTTGGATCGTAAATAACACAGGAGAGATTATTTTCTTTATCCTTAACAATATGGAGAAAGACCCAATGACTCGCATTTGTTCCTTTGGCCGTTTTACCAACTTCCCTAAGAGGTACAAAAATTTCTGCATTTTCCCCATATTTCAGTATTCCTTCTTTAAAGAGAGTATCAAGTGCCACTCTTATGTAAATTTCATCAGATGCACGACCGATTGCTTCTACTAATGAACAACAAGTTTGGTTTAACTCCCCCCTTTTACGCATATGTTCATTAAAACAATCATTTTGCTTTTTACGAAGAGCAGTATATTCCGCATCGTGTTTCTCCAATAAGTCATAAAAATGTTCGGTACCTAAAGCAGCATTACATTCGTTCTTATGTTTTTCCATTAAGGAATCAATCTCATCTTTATTAGCATTCTCATCCCACCCATTTTTTAATTCTGCTATGAATTGTCTATTGATTTCATTAAACTCTCTTTGCAATACAGTTTGCAAAGTGTCAGAAGAATACTTAAAAATAGCATATAATGTTTCCTCTTCTACAAATGTTCCATTATTCCAGTACCCAACTTGAGTATCTCGACACGGGCTTAGTACAAAAATTTTTTTTTGTTCTCCAGCAACTTCTTCTGTTTTTACAAGATGATGTGCAAGATTATTTACATAACTAAGTAATCTTGAACTGTTCTCCTCGTACCCAATGCCCTTCAGGCGCTCCGTAAGAACATTCCAAACGTCCGAACACCTAAGTTGATGTCTTCCAAAAAGATAAGGATTTAGCACCTGGGGAAATATACCTTCCCAAATGCGTGGAACGATACTCTTAGTTTTTACGCCATACATAGACGAATCGCGCTGATCTACCATCGCTTCAACAAACGCACAGTTATTTAACAATACAAAAACAAAAAACAATAAAATGTTTTTCATGCATTTTCTCCCTTATCAAACAAAATCACATTAGTTGCTGTAATAATGTATCATGATTTTTAGAGAAAAGCAAATAATTTTTAAAAAAATGAGAAATTCTTTCTTGGAACACCGAGTACCGCGATCCGCGCTCAGCACCCCACTGCTAAGGTGCACCACGGCTCTGGATGTTTTAATTAAAGTCTAAGAATTATCAGGCTCCGCCTTTACAATTACGTCAACTTTTTCGAACATTTCGGACAGTCGAGACTCGATTTCATTTGTAATACAGTTCGCTTCGTCCAGAGATATTGTATTATCAACTAATATTCTGGATTCAACATATTTTTTCATTCCAGCAGATCTTGTTTTTAAAATTTTTATTTTTTTTATGCCATTCACTGATTTTATTGTTCTTTTTATGTCCTCTTGAATCTTTTCAGGCAAAGACTCATCCATCAAATCAATAATGGCGTTTTTTAGTATAAGAAATGCACTGTGTAAAACATATCCTCCTATTATTACTCCACACACAATATCTACATAAATGAAAAATTTAGATACTATTAGTGACAAGATAATGCACATATTTACTAGGAGATCAGATATGTAATGCAGCGAATCTCCCTTTACCAAAACTGAATCTGTCTTTTCTGCCACATATTGCTGAAAATACACCAACTGATACACAGCAGCACAAGAAATCGCCATTACAATGATTCCAATTGTCTCATTTGTTATCGGCTTAGGTTCTTTAAATACTTCGTAAGCATCAATAAATATCATTATTCCGGAATAAATAACCAGTAGACATTGAAAAAGCGCCATAATTCCTTCTACTTTCTCGTGACCATAATTATGTTCCTTATCGAAAGAAACCGAGGAAAATACCAGAGCATGATACGCCAGAAATGACGTGAGAGCGTCCAACGTGGAATCAATTACGGATGCTCGCATCGAAATAGAATCAGTCATCACCCATGCCAGACATTTAGCTACTATCAAAAAGATTGATGTAATGACCCCAAGAATAACGGATTTTTTCGCGAGATCAGAATGCGAGCATCCTCTAAAGTAAAAATCTAAAAAATTATCTACCGATTTTATACGAAAAAACATCAATATCACTCTCAATTAACCATTTGCGAATTGTACACCAGTATTGGGAACGTTTCCAACAGGCTTTTAATCATCAAATTCTCTAGCGCTTTTACGGTTCTATATAGTTGGTCTGTGTAATTTCATCGAACAATCCTGGTCGTGGAGAAAAAATTGCCATTTTATTAAAATACGATCTTAAAGATTTTTGTTTTGGAGTTATTAAAAAGAAACCGAAAGCTTGCTTTTCGTTAATGTTGCCCCAATTTCCACCATCACTCAAACCATAGTACGACGTATGTTCATAGAACAAAAAACATTCAACAATAATTTTCAATTCATTGTTTTTTATGGTTGACCCCGGTAAAATTTCAGAAAGATAAAATTCGTCCAGAGATTCATTAAAAATTGCAACTCTCATCGTTGTAGGATTTGTGCAGTTGGTTTCATCGCCTGTCAAATGAAATCTCACATTCCATATTTTTTTCGATTTTCCGTTGGACAACCCTTTTACCACGTATATATAACCGTGAGCAGCGTGTCCGTAAATGTGTCGACGACCATTTGTATCCGTAACGTACATCGTTTTGCCCGGATAAACTGATAGATATGCGCCTGCAACTGCGTGTTTTACATCATCTGTTGTGATTTTTCCATTGCCCCTATTTTTGGATACATTTTGCAATATACTTGCCATTTCATTCGCTACAAACTCCATCCTATCGCACAGTTGCGCCATTTTAAAAATGTCATGCTCGTACAGTACGATTGTTATCAGAACCGAAGCACAAACAGCGAACTCGACGAGAATGCTGCCTCTGTTGCCGAAGTTGCCGAGTTTTCCGAATTCGAATGCGTGTCCTAGAATAGATCTGTTGCGGAATGCATTTTTTGCACCTAAGCCTGGGAGGCTCTCTTTGGCTTTTTCAGCACATCTAATATCAAGAAACGATCTTTTTCTGGAAGAGTACTTGCTGGCATCATTGTTTTTGTCGGCAGTTTTGTCGCAATTATTAGATCTGTTGCGTAAGGCGTTTTTTGCACCTGAGCCCGAGAGGCCCTGAGTGGCTTTTGCAACAAGTCTATTGTCGTCGTTCCAATGGGCTTTTGACTCAAATCTCCTCTGTCTAAGAGCCTGCCCCCCCCCCCCGTTGCATTATGGTCAACATTTGATCAATTCTAGTGCAAAAATCTCCAATGGCTTCCTTTATCATTATAAAAAACACGATTCACCTTTTGCAAAATTTTATTTTACTTTAATTCCAGCCTCCATTTTCATTAACACGGCTATAACATATCGTAATTAGACACAGATTCATCCAAATTGACATGCTCGGATGCTCCTTTACTTTTCATTACATTTAAGTTGTCAACAACTACGCTGAAATCATGTGAAATCCTCGAAGAATCTTCCTTGCAACGATTATTTCCGTAAATATTAGATAAGAAAATCTCTACCACAAGAACAGCAGAAACATTATTTGGTTTTTTGTCGTATTCCAAGTATGTAGCAGGATTGTGCTTAATTGTTTCTCTAGTATTTGAATCCTTCAAACAACCAGCATTTTTAATGCTATTAACGACGAGAAAATGCTTGTTTATCCCACCAATAATTTTTTGAATTTCTACTGGGTCTCTTTCTTCCGGAAAAATTGGCGATAGTAGTGCACACCCTGTAAATAAATTTTTGTGTTTACAAAATGATTCTACAGCTGCGAGCACACTTCTACTATGAGCTATAATCGTTGCCTTCCCTTCAGATACAATTTTTTCTCTGGAACACCATTTTGTGGCTGTGATTATATCAGAAGAATTTTGATCACCTGTCCTACAATTAAGGCATAAAACAGTGTAACCTCTGTTCGCAAGCAATTGTGCTAGCGGTGTGAATTCCCAATTATAGCGTCCATGACGAACCATTATAACTAATGGAGAATCTTTAGAATGCTCTACGCCTTTGGTTAGGTAACCACGAATAAATGAACCATCTCTTCTCTGTATTTTCACGCATTCTGTTGAACGCAATTTCTTTTTCGGAAAAGAATTGTGTGTTGTTGCAACATGCGTAGTACTCATATTCCTAATGTCATAGTAATAATATTTGTTTGATTCTCTTGGATTAGTAACACATATGAGCCAGCCACTTTTATCCGTTGTGGAATCTACGACGCTCCAATCGCAGTTATTGAATTTATTATTTAAATGATCTATTGAACGCTGCGCAGAACCACCGAGAGCAACATTAGTTTTTCTACTCTTATCAATTTCTGCAATTTGAAGATTACCGTGTGCATCAAATAACACTTTACAATCAGATAACTCCACTCCTGTCACTTCAGTTTCATGTTGCTCACCACTATCAAACTTTAGTGACACTATAGCAACTCCTTTTTCACGGGAACTCAATTTGTAGCAACATTTTTCAGATGCAAAGATATACTTTTCTTTCTTAGGATCTATTTGATCTATTTGCCGACCGCCTTTGGTTCCGTCGTTAACAAAAACATCAGCGCTTTGCGCAGATATATTTTTGTACCATAACATTGGTGTAAGATTTTCATCAAAAAGCGCCACCAGCGGAAAAACGTCCTTCTTTATCTGCTTAGCAGAACCGTTAGTTACATCTATTTTATGGGTAAAGTAATTAGTACCATTGTACGAAAGCACAATGACTGACGACGCTCCGGTCGCAATCACGCGAATTGATTTTGCGTCATTTATTGGTGATATGATTTTGCGATTTTTAGATTTCAAATCCACAGATTTTATTTGCATTTTATTGTTTTCATCAACGCATGTATACACAATACTTTCACCAACAAAACGCATATACTTAATATGCACGTTGTCGGTTATTACATTAGAGAAATTGCTTTTTCCAACAGTTGGAATGATGTGTATTGAATCTAGCCCATTATTTCTTGCTATGTAAGCCACTTTGCTACCATCAGGACTAATGAGCGCCGATTTAATCACATCTACCGGAAAAAAATCTTCCACTGGAATTTGATGATGAGAAACATCAGACTTATGCGATTTTTTCCTTAAGCCTTTATTGTCGCTAGATTTATCGTCATCAAAAAAACTTTCTTCCAGTTCTCCAATTTTGTCGAAAGCATTTTCTTTATGCCGACTGTGTCTATTATGCTTATTGCTTTTTCCACTATGATGACCACCGCCGTTTTTAGAACTTTTTTCAAGAATATTCTTCACGCGCAGCGCTTCAACCACAAGGTTACCCATAACATCTGACCCCAAAGCATGCATCGCCAAAGAACATAATAAAAAAATACTAACTAATCTCATAGTAAACTCACTATTTGCCAAAGTAATCCCTATTATAAAACCAACATTATTAATTATTGGTTAATTCCCCATATTTTTTTTGAAAAATTTTCCAAATTTTCGAAAATATTTTTTTTTCGGAGCCCTCAGCATTTATGAGCACCGTGCGAAACTGAAAAATTTCTGATATTTTTTGAAAACCGCTTCTTATCATTTGGTATTGCTGATGCCCCATTTCATCGTACTCATCATCCAAAATATGGCGTGATTTTACGCGCCGGATTGAAATATCAGTATCAAGATCAAGAATTATTGTAAGATCTGGCTCAAAATCTCCGATGGTCATTTGCTTTAGTTTCATAATATCCTCAACCGAGACCTTTTTCAATAATCCCTGATATACCAGTGATGAATCATAAAATCTATCGCAAATAACAAAATATCCATCATTAAGCAGCGGAAATATCAATTTAACAAAATGATCGCGACGAGCCGCAAATAACAGCAAAATCTCACAAATTGGATCAATTTCTTTCGTTTTTTTTAAAAGATCGCGGATTTTTTCTCCAACCTCACCTCCTCCAGGCTCCCGTGTAACATGAACCTTCTGTCCAATATATGACAATTTTTCAGCTAAAAGTTTTACCTGTGTTGATTTTCCAACGCCTTCCCCACCTTCAAAAGTAATAAACTTACCGCGAAAATTAGATGGCATTCTTAATTCCCACTGGTTTTTCAACGTGTTCGCCATTTTTATTTCCCAAAAATAGGCGTTTCAACATAATGATTCCACGCTGGAATATATTAACTTTTTCAACTGACTCGCATGCAAATAGATCGTACGACTTAAACGTGAAATTTCCGTATTTATAAGTCAATTCTCCGAGTTTTGCTCCGAGAACTATTGGTGCCTCTACAGGTTCGTTGACTTTAATTTCAACGCTCAGTGAATCCTTATATTTTTTTGGAACTGAGACAGTAATATTTTCGTGAGCGCAGATGCCTACTTTTTCCTTCACTCCGAATAATATTGAAACTTCGGAAATTGTCTGACCTGCTTCAGCTATTTTCATTGGAATAAATTCTTTAAATCCTAACGCAAGCAGCTTACTTGCATCAGCAGCTCGAGCTTTCGCTGTTTTACAACCATTTACAACAACAACCAGGCGTTTTCCGTCATTTTTCGCTGAGATTGATATTCCATACCCACCAGCGTCCGTTTTTCCGGTTTTCAGGCCGTCAACATTCAATGAGTTTCCGAGAAGAGTGTTGCGATTATGCTGCGTAATAGAATTAACCGTAAAAACTTTCTCCGAAAGATAGTGATAGAACTGCGGAAAATCAGAAATAAGTCTTTTGGAAATAATAGCGATATCGTGAACGCTGGAAAAATGATCATCATTAGGAAGCCCGGCTGGATTCGTGAAGTGTGTGTTCTGGAGGCCAAATTCTTTGGCTTTTTCGTTCATTTCTTCGACAAAAGCTGCAACGTCCCCTGCCAATCCTTCTGCAATCACAATGCATGCATCATTTCCGGAGTGAACGGCAATACTTTTTATCAGATCCTCAACCTTCGCCATTGTACCAGCTTGAAAAAAACTGCGAGATCCCGTCATTTTCTGAGCTTGTTCGCTAACCGGAAACTCATCGCACAATTTTATGCGGCCAGATCCAACTGCTGAAAATACAATGTATAGCGTCATCAATTTTGTCATGGATGACGGAGCACACCTTAAATGTCCATTTTTTTCAAACAAGCAATCCTCCGTTTCAAAATCTATAGAAATTGCCTGCTCTGCGCTCAGAAACTCATTAGATTCTGGTTTTTGCTGGGACTTTCCAGCTTCAATTGCGTTAAATACAACAATTGTAAAAAAAATTGCAATCTTCCTCATTTTCCCTCCATGTAGTTTTGTGATAATACCAGCATCACGTTACCAATAGAAGAAATAACTTTTTGTGATAGTATAGCACCTCGTGTGAAGTATGTCGCGCACTGTACAAATTAATAAAGTAACGAATGTCTCTCTGAAATTTCAGATTGAAAAAGGATTCTACTGGCTGTAAGCGGCTAGAAAAAAATGTACGACAAAAAAGTGTTACTAACGTGCTGAAATCCTGTTTCTCATGTAGTATGAGTATATCGATTTTTAATATAATCGCAAATAAATGGAGTGGCGCAGAGATGTGCCGCTTCTTCCGCATAAATCGACATACCGTCAGAATCTTTTCCTGAAATCAGAGGGATTTTTTTATATGTTTGGATTTTATAGCCATTAACTATATTTTT
>JAISZX010000010.1 GCA_031284365.1 Holosporaceae bacterium | reverse complement strand
TGAGTATAATCCTTCCTTTCCTTTTGATGACTTTAATGGGAGACAGCCCCCTGAAACAGAGGCGGGAAGAATCGAATTGGCAGGTTTGCTTGCCAAAAACGCCATTACTAAAACTGTTTTTACGGCTATGCAGAATCCGCAAAATTTTCCTGTATTATTAAGAACAAACCTTATGGGGAACATTAATTCTCTTCTTCCTGGAAACAACTTTTCGAATATACGATCAATTGCACAAGCAAGCATTTGTGACCAACTAGTACTCGATTATATAGGAGAAAATATTAGCGGAAAAATTAAAAATAAATCCTATAGATGTGCACAAAAAAAAGACATCGATTTTTTCATTAGAAGATGCTTGGTGAATATGCCAGACGGACCTCTTGCGATACGGGAACGACCAGACTTTGAATCGACCATAAAAACAGCAGTAAGCTGGGACAATAATAAACCTCAGTTTTTTGAAGTAACTGTTAATAGAGAAAAATTTGTTGTAAAAGTATCATACCGCTACAGCGAGTTCGACGATTGTATCAATTTTATGAAACAATATCGTAATTGGAGTACAGAAGACATTACCTTCGCACAGGAAAATATAATCCTCCCAATTGCTTTTGGATGTTGGCGTGTCACGGGTAATATGCAACCACAGGATAGATTAGTGAAGTTTTACGATGTGGGGATCTCTTCCACAGATGCAATTGATAACAAAATTACCACACTGTCCACTATGAAAAATGAATATAAAAATGTCTTAGTTTCTAATAATGAATATAGACTAGATTCCCAACACCTTAAGAATCAAATTCATTGTCAGGCAATATTTCAGTTTATGCGACTTGCTCAAGGAAAGGCTTTTGACCTATTAACAATGGTTGACAAGATTGATTTAAATATGTTTCATATAGGGGAGGTTACGGGAAACCTGATTGCTCGCCTTCATTCTATCGGCTTTGATTATAACAATACCGGAAGAATGTTCATGATTGGGGATCTGCATCCTGGTAATTTTATATATGATAAGAGTAGTGATACAGTCAAAATTATAGATCCTGGTTTTAGTCGAGCGATAGTTGGAGCTGATGTGTCTTGCTATGACAAAATAGACAACGACTTTGCTAGACTGATAAATTTTGCAATGCCAACTGTTGATGAAAACGCCATATCCAATGATGTCGCAATAGAAGGTGCTAATACAAGCAAATACGATGTGGCAAACAGAGGACTGTTATTAGAAGGTATTTTGACTGGATATCGACGACAAAGCCCAGAAATATTCAAGTTGCTTACTGATTTAAACAATGCAGTCATGCGTTCACATTTGTTCTATGAACAATTTTTGACGTTACTAACTAGGGCATTTAATCATGCTTCTCCAACCGCTCTCACACTAATGATGTACTATTGGAAAATCTTGCTTCCTCATTTTACTCCAATAACTTTCACAGCCACTAATCTCTCAAATAGTTCCAATAATCACGCTAAATATGCAGGCACTATTTTACTGAGTTCTCTCACAAATCAGGAAAAAATTGAGCAGTGCATGATAATAAAGAGTGGGATTGCGCAACTTGCGCAATTTAGAGGCTTATATAGCAGATGGAGTGAGATAATTTTCACGCTGGAAATAAGCGCAGATCTTGATAGCTTCCAAGCGACCAATTCTCCTTTAGCAAGGAAAGCTGCTACAATGGCTTTACTGTCACGTGACGATGGTGTTATTGCGAAGATTATGCGTCTTAATTATATTGGTGGAATGCTACACATTTCCTTAGTAAGAAATAAAACTTTAGACGCATTTACTGGGATCTTAGGAAGAATTGACGAGAGTGCAGGCAGTATTTCTTTGGTAAATAATCTTTCAACATCCAGTGATGTTGTTTCACCATCCGAATCTGCGCCTGCTGCAAGTTTATCGTTTAACTCTGAGACTCAATTGCCTGGGCATGGTGAGGCGCAGGATGATGAACTTACTATCGCTGATGTTGTTTCTCCATCTGAATCTACGTCTGCTGCAAGTTCGTCGCTTAACTCTGAGACTCAATCGCCTTGGCATAGTGAGGCACAGGATGATGAACCTACTGGTGTTGTTGAACATGTTCATGCCTTTTTTGTGCATGTGAAATCTTTTATAACGAAGCTTTTCAGAATAAAAAGTAGTTAGATGTACTATCACATATCGTTGATGGATGTGTTCATTTTAAAAGATGGGGATTATTTTCCAAGAGTTCGCAATGAGTTCGTATGGAGCTAATCCAATCAAAGTTTCTACTCGTAATGAAAACCATCAGAATAACTCGAATACCAGGCACTATCTTGGACGAATGGCTAGATAGACCAAGGTCGAGTCAAAATCTAGTGTCATCTGACGCGTTTGGAGAAAGGAATTGCTATTATATCAGTATTCGGATATTATCGGGTAAGAATGCGGGTACTTGGATATGATAAATTGCGAAAACATAAAAATAACGCATGAAATATTAGCTGTCATATCAGAGTTGGACAGCTTCAAGGCCTCATGGAAGCTCTTCGGAAAATTGTCTCCAGAAAAATTATTTGCTCTCAAAAAAGTAGCGACGATCGAAAGCATCGGCTCATCCACCAGAATAGAGGGGGTAAAATTATCGGATAAAGAAATTGAAAAACTGCTTTCTAATATTGGTTCCACTTCTTTTCTTTCAAGAGATGAGCAGGAAGTCGCCGGATATTCGGAAGTTTGTAATTTGGTATTTTCATCCTTTGGAGAAATGAGTTTTTCGGAAAATTTAATCAAACAACTGCATGGAGTACTATTGAAATTTTCAGAAAAGGACGCGCGCCATTCCGGCGAGTATAAAAAATTACAAAATAGCGTCGAAGCTTTTGATACGTCAGGAAAAAGTTTGGGAATAATTTTCGAAACAGCATCTCCTTTTGATACTCCGTTCCAAATGCAGGATTTAATGAATTGGTTTAGAACGCAGCAAACCGAGAAAAAGTTGCATCCATTGATATTAATTGGGATATTTATCGTTCATTTTTTGGCGATTCATCCTTTTCAAGACGGAAACGGCAGATTATCGCGGATAATAACTACGCTGTTGCTGATGCAGTTCGGATACGCTTATACACCATACAATTCGCTCGAAAGTATCATAGAAAAGAATAAGGAAAATTATTATCTTTCTCTCAGAAAAACACAGATCACATTGAACAATGAGGTTGATTATGAACCTTGGCTGCTATTTTTTCTAAGATCTTTGCAAAAACAGAAAGCGCATCTTGAGCGAAAATTTGAGCTGGAAAAGGAAGCGGTAATCTTCAATCTTTCTGACTCATCCAGGAGAATAATTGATGTGATAAAAGAACGAGAGTCAGCTGGTATAACTGAAATAGCGCGTTTGACAAAAATCAACAAAAATACTATTAAAAAACACCTGAGCGCACTTGCAAAGGGTGAATTAATAACAAAATACGGCAGCGGAAAATCCACGAAATATCGCATAATGTAGGTACATTCGTTTTCAGGACATTTTGAGGCGCATGTCCGTATTGGTTTAACAAAAAAATGCGAAGTGCTGAAAATGAGATGTCTGATTTTTGATAGCGGCGGAGGGATTGTTCGTTTTCAGAACCCCGCTCATTATATTTTATGGCAAGACTGGAGATTAAGTGATTGCCTTACGCGCATACTGTCCACAAGACTCCATGAAGGCCCATTCAAGCACCTGAACGGCGCAACCACTACTGAGGGGTATATTCGGACGAACCGCAACTCCGAAGCGGTCTCGCATGTTATTGGACTTATACAATTATCCTATAACTATGCAGTTAGTTTTTTTTATGCTAGCATCGCGTCGTTGGGGTTATAGCTCAGCTGGTAGAGCGCTACAATGGCATTGTAGAGGTCAGGGGTTCGACTCCCCTTGGCTCCACCACCAGGCCTGAGACTCGGACCAGTTGTTTGTTTTATCAGGATGTAAAAGCATCGCGGAATGCGCTGTTTTAGAGATTTTGTGCATTATCGCGTTAACGCAAACCTACCAAGGTTCTGCTTATATTAGTTCTCTAAACAGTCCAAAAATTTCCATTTTTTTTGAAAGTTTTCACAAGAAGCACCACAGAAAGCTTCCAATTCACCGTACACACCGCTATATCGCACAAAAGTATGAGAGAGAATGCTTGACATTTTTACATTGTACATGTATACTATGCCTATTCTTGCATCTGGATGCAAGAATAGCTGTTGTTGTTTTCAATTCAAGACTCTTCTAGCGTAACAGTACCGCCCGTGCATTGGGCGCTGAATGCATATTCCATGAGTTCGATTCTCGGTTGCTTGGACGTGCTCTGTGTTATGTCAAAGCATCTGCAATCTCCAAATAACTGTGGTCGAAATCATTATCTTTAGCTTCCGGTCGGCAATAAAGCGTGCGTAAAAATCACAGCTCCAATTCCAGTTGATTCCTAAAGATGGTTTGCCGTCGCAATGACTTATGGATCAGCGCATGCTCCCGCGAAGTCACAATTTCAAGATTGTTCAGACTATTGTTGGATTTGTCGCCGTCCTTATGGTGCAGCTGAAAGCAGGACAACAGAGAACCATGTTTTTTCTCGTATTTATAACGATGCAGCGTGGTTTTACCGTTGCGGAAATAGCCATCCGCCTGCCTAAAAAAAGTTCGGCCTTTATATTTGACCTTTTTCCGCACAATAAATGCCTACTTTTTCCCTGCCCGGAGTGCTTTTATTTCATCCACAGAAAAATATTTGTAGAAGGTTTTTCGCGCTATTTTTCCCGCTACGATAACATCCGAGATAAAAGGGTAGCTGGTACTGTCCCTTACCATTGCTCTCAGAAGCTGTATTTTTTCCTCGGTCATTACTCTTGGTCTGCCGCATATTCTTCCATGTTCACTCACAGATTTCAAGCTAGCTGTGGTATTTTCCGCTAGAATTTCCCGCTGAAATTGATCAAAGACGGCGTTGATGTGAAAAAATAGAGTCCCCTCCGGAGTGTTGGTGTCTATTCTTTGAGTCAGCACCTTTAGCTCTATCTTTCGCTTCTGCAGTTCTTTTACAGTGCGCATTACCTGGTTCATAGATTGTGCAAGCCTCGAGAGCTTCCACACCACCAGCGTATCCTCTGCTCTCATGTAGTCCAGAGCCTCCTGTAACTTGGGACGCTCCCGCTTCATTCCATAGACTTTGTCCGAAAAAACTCTTGCGCAGCCGGCTTTTCTCAGTTCTTCTATCTGCAATTCCGGATTTTGATCCAGCGCCGACACCCGCGCATATCCTACCAACATTTTTATTACTCCCAAATTCGCATAACTTTTACTTTACTGTTTCTAAATTCAATTTTCCATATTCTAAAGAAACAATCTTGCGAAAACAAGGTTTAAAAACAGGCTTTTGCAGTTTTTATGAAAATAAAATTGCAGAGACGGCCACTGTTTCGAAAATAACATTCTAGCCATGCTCGCTATAGCGTAAATTATCAGATTGTTGCTCTAGGCGCATAAATCAAAAGCTCCGATAAATAGCAAAAAAGCGACATAATTGCACAGAAAAAAAACAAAAAAAACGATCCAACCCCCACAATCACTTCTCAGAAAAAACATTTAACAGCAACTCTGTCAACTTATCTTTCATGGAAGTTTCCTCTATTACGCACACTTTTTTTATTCTTTTGTGCAAGCGTTTTGGAATATCTAATGAAAGTCTGAAACATTCTACTGACTTTACTTGCTTTGCTTTCTTTGCTTTCCTTGCTTTCTTTGCTTTTTTTACTTGCTCTACTTGCTCTACTTGCTCTACTTTTTCATTAATTTCTGTTACGGCAGCTTTTATTGTATTTTCTTCGGTATGTGAGCTTCCTCTCACCCATTGATCTATTTCTTTTTCAATAGAAGATCTTTCAACAAACGCTCTTATTTCTGCGACTGGTTTGAAATGTATCTTCTTTCTTGTCATTTAACATCTCCGTTTCTAGAGAATTTTATAAGCTCCTCTGTTAGTTTTTTGATTTCCTTACCGCCATTAGACTCAGGATCATCTTCTACAGCAGTTGTCCCTCTCGCAGCCATTTCAGCATATACGATTCTTTGAGTAATGCATGACGATAATACAGGGACATTTTTATATTGCTCTAAAGCCTCGACGACGTCTCTTCCTATTATCGTATTAAATATTTTTCTGTTTATTATAAAGGCGGCCTTTATTTTTTTATATGCCTGCAAAGGCTCCTTTACTTCATTAATTAAATCTACTACCTCCTTTGCCGACCAGACATCATATAGAGAAGGTTGAACTGGAATTAAAATGATATCACTAGCCGCAATTGCCGATCTTGCAACATCGTATACTCTAGGTGGGCCATCTATTACTATATAATCATAATTCGGCTTTAAAAGAGGGATCTCTTTATGTATAATGTTTTTCGAAATGCCAACTACACTAAAAATAGATTTCATTTCACGGGAAGCTGCCCACTCTAAGGCGCACCTTTGGGCATCTGCATCTATTAGTAAGACTCTATTTCCCGCAAGAGCCAACGTAGAAGCAATATGAACTGATAAAGTCGTTTTACCAACTCCGCCTTTTTGGTTTAATATTGCAATAACCATTCTATCTCCTTGATTTTATTGTAGACATACCATATCTCATTACAATTCTGCATTTCCATATATGTGTTTTCCATATAAATGAATAAAGCCATCCATATTAACAGTAAAATCATATTTTGAAAAGCTATCATTTTTCGCAAACAAAAACTATAATTTTAGTTAGCAGGTGACATATGCGCGACGTATAAAATATAATATCCTTTTATGATCTGCACAGTTGCTTATTTTTATTTTATATGCTACATGTTCATGTATGCGTCAGCCCCGGGAAACATTGTAGAAATGAGACAAAAAAGCGTAAAAGTTCAGTTAACCTTACCAGAAGAGGTTCTTAAAAAAATCGACGAGAACGTCGAAAATTCATTTTCCACAAGATCAGGGTGGTTTTTGGAAGCAGCGCTAGAAGCACTAAAGAGAAAAGAGTGCAATGTTAAAAAAATTATAGAGCTTGATATATGAAGCGACTCAACCCTTTACAACAAGTCGCTTCAAACAGTCAGCACAGGATACACAGCCAATGCAGTTAACACAACCAACACAGTTAACACAGTCAGTACAAAGTACGCAGTTAACGCAGTCAGTGCGGTTAGCATGGCTAGTGCAGCTAGTACAGTCAGCACAGTTAGTGCAGAGCACGTGGCTAATGCGGAATATACAGTTAGTGCAGAACATGCGATTAGTGCAGAACATGCGGTTGGCGCAGAACATGCGATTAGTACAGAATATGCAGTTAGTGCAGTTAACGCAGAACACACGATTAATGCAGAAATTGCATGTTAGTGCAAAACATGCGTTTATTCTGTCAAAAACCGATTTGTTGTCAACTGTTTTTCGGGTACTTAACTTTAGGAAGTGTTTTTTATAGGGGGTTTTATGTTCAAAAGTGAATTGTGTAGCAATGCAGATATAGAAAAAATAAATAAATATTTATGCAAAATAGAAGGTCAATTCCTAAATCGTCTCCATTTTTGGTCATCTCACCGAAATGGGTACGGTATTGAAAGAAAAGACATGGTATGGATATATAACACGCTAAGCCAATGGGCTGAGCAGCTCAACGTTTCTAAAAGCTCTATACGCAGAGCTATAAAATCCCTTAAAGATAAAGGAATTATAAGCTCTGCTTATTTATCAGCCAATAGAAGAAACCGAACTCTGTATTATGCCATAAATCACGACGTCATAAAAAAAATTATTCCTAGCGCAAGACGACGTACATGTGCTCAAAATAGGGTCGACAATGAACACATCAACGAACGCATCAATGAGCACATTAATGAGCACATGTATACAGATACATATACAGATACAGAATCTAATAAATCGAATAAATCTAGTAAATCTAGTAAATCTAATAAGGCTTCAAAAAAAGTTAGTTCAGAGGAATCGAAGCCCACTCTCGAAAACAAATCTATTTCTCCTATCCCACAAGATAAACCAAAAAACACTACCGCTCAGGACATGTTGGCTATCTGGAACAAAGAAATGAACCAAAACGACTCTCTCACAGCACACTTTGCCAAGTATTTGGTGGCAGCGATTCAGCAAAAATTCGAAAATTCTCTGGAGCTGTGGAGAAAATACCTGAAACGCATCAAAACCAGCGCCTACCTGATGGGAGAAAAATTTAAGCTATGGCTTAGCTGGATACTGAAGTTTTCAACCATCGATAAAATTCTGGCCGGTGGTTTTTCCACGAGGGAACCTGAGAAATCTCTGGATGATCAAAAAGCTGATGCTGAAACGCACATCGCCAGCCTGAACGAAGAACCTGAATGCCTGCAAATTCGCAGAAATTTCGTGAAGTATCATGGTTCACCCGTCTACATGGCCTGGTTAGCGAAAGCAACGCTGCGGAAAATTATCGTTCAGGACAGCTGCCGACAAGAGGAATTTCTCGCTGTTTCGGTGAAATCTGATTTTGCATTCGAACGCCTGAGGACGTATCTGAAAAGCCATGTCACAGGCGGACTAGCGGTTGATTACGACAATCACTTCCAAAAACAAGAAAATAAAACCGAACAAGTCGAACAAGCTAAACCAGAACAATCTGGGGATGGAAAAATGGCAATAGCCGAAACCAAAACCGAAGCAGAGGCGCATATCGCCAGCCTTAGCGAAGAGCCTGAATGCCTGCAAATTCGCAGAAATTTCGTGGAGCATCATGGTCCATCCGTCTACATGGCCTGGTTAGCAGAAGTAACGCTGCGGAAAATTACCGTTCAGTATCTCCACGGCTGTAAGGAACGCATTGCCATTTCAATGAAAAACGCTGAATTGTTCGAATCCCTGAGAACCCGCTACATGGGAAGCTACATCACCGGTGGATTTGAGGTCGACGACAAAAATCACTTCGAAAAACCGATCGAAAAACCGGAACTTTCGGCGGAGAAAATCAAACCCGAAATAACCAGGCAGAAACAGCTGAAAACATACGCTGCTGACAGGAAAATCGAGTCTGGATCATTGATGCAGGCATGGCCGAGAGGGAAAGGTAAGAACCTGGCTGCAATGACGTTCAGCGCCCCAAAAACGCAACCAGTAGCCTCCATTGGAGACTGTTGCGCAATGCTTATCCAGAATCTTTCCTCAAAAATACCGCAATATGTGAGGGAGAATGCTTAGAAAAACAGCTGAACCAAATCGATCATTTACAAGAATGGTTTTGTTAAAGGAAAATTATCGCTTTACTGTTATCAAAAATGTTTGAGTTTCGTTGTCGGTAATGTTATCGTAAAACAACGTTAGCATTTGTCTTAGTGGTGTATGGAGATTGTCATGAAAAAGCGAATATTTTGCGCAACGATAATTGGTTTATTTGCAGCAGACCAGAGCTTCTGTACGCAAGAAGCACCAACGTCTAGTCTTTTTGAAGTCAGTTCCTCTTCGCCATCAGTAAATAAAGCAACGATGACAAGACGAAACTCCATGATATCGTATCAAAAAGCAATTGCAACGTCTCGCAAAATTTTTACATTTGACGAATTTCTCAGAAATATAGACCGCTTTGCACAAGACAATGAATGGAAATCAGCCGCAGCTGACATTTCCGGAGCATACAATGAAGCAAATAATGTATTACACGCGCACAGCGACAAGTTCGGGTGCAAAAAAATGATTCACAAGAATGATGCAAATAACGTCATCTATACTGTGGACATATCGTGGCCAGCTGTAAAGCAATATGCAGAAAAAGCGATTGAAAAAGAAAATTTGAGCAAGATAATTTTGAGTAGTTTGCTACGTTTTAATAAAAATGAATCTGTGATGCTTGACTTGAGCGATCTTAACAAAATTTTGAAATATACAAAAGATATTAAAGAAAATGAATCTGAACAAGGCGTAACCGCAATAAGTTCAGATCAAATAAATGCGCTAGAAAAATTATGCATAGGTAAAAATAGGTTGTTTTGTATTGATAAACTAGAGGAAAGTTATCAAGAAAATTTTAGAGAGATGTTCAAATGTGCAATTAAAAATTACACTGGTTTTCAGCGTATTATGTCGTTATTGGCTATGTTCATACTGAATACTAATAAGGATAGGGGGTATGCAATTGTTGATGGGGCAAGACCTATTGCAATAGAGGCTATGGATGGTGAATCATCGCATTATAGCCAATCAGAAAAAACTATAAGATTACAAAGAAGATATCTCGATTTAAGTGATGCAGAAGGTGTCTATGTTTTTGTCCACGAGGCAACTCATGCTTTCCATTATATGTTATGTCCAGATGGGTTCGGTGATTTTCTCAGCTTGTCTGTTTACGCGAGTCTCAATGCTGAAAACGCAAACTTTCTCCAATTGTTTTTCCCCGCATTGGCGAAAGAGGTGATGGATCCCATTGTTACTATTGTGGAAAACAAGATGGGAGGCGACTTGCCTGTTGGCACAATAAAAGAGGGCATAGAAAATAAAGGCAAATCAACGGCTTGGTTGTATGAGATTTTCAAGTTTCTCATAAACGCCGGCTTTGCAAATGTTATTTTTGACAAGGATGTTTTAGACAAAGACGGAGGAGATAACTTTAAGTTGTCCAACATATTGACGTCAACTCATATAGCAAGGGCGATATACATATTGGCTTTCGCGTTTGGGAAAGAA
>JAISZX010000031.1 GCA_031284365.1 Holosporaceae bacterium | reverse complement strand
TGTAAACTACTTTCTGACCGACAAGCCAGAAAGTAGTTTACACCTATACTGAATCTGGAGGCCAAGCCTTTTGTGTCTCACTAGTCAAACTAGTGGCTTACCTGGCGGGGAGTTATGTTCGCCTATGGTAGATTGGATTATTTTATATTTTTGCAAGGATATTACCGCCAGTTCGGCAAGTAATACCAAATCTCGTTCCAAATTATCCAACCGCTTTAGGAACTGGCTCTTTTTGGAACTGTCTAATCCAATCGAAAGATTGCAATAAATCGAATTGGAAAATACTATCAGCATTTTTCACGAAATTTCTAGCAATGAAAAGAGTATAAGTGAAGACCGGACTATTAATTTTAGCACCTATTGAAGGGGTAGGAGCACCGTTAGGAAGTCCGAAGATTATTTTTAATTCTGTAGAGGTCGGAGAGTTTACTCCATTTCTGGTATCTTTATTTAATTTTATAGAGTAATGCTTTCCATTTGAGATATTACTGATAGTATGTTTCATCTGTTTAATTTTTCCTTAATCGACGAAGAAGATAGTATTCATAGCGGAGATTGGTGAAAGTGATGAAGCGCCAATAGATTCGAAAAGTCGAACGCAAAAATTATCAGGAGTATTAGCGGCATCGCTATAGGTAGCAGTGCCAGCCATAAACCAACCACTGGAAGTAGCGAGGAACAATTTTGATTAAATGACGAAAGTTTCATTATGCACTTGAAAGAGTGCGAGTTTCCATATAATGATAAAAGTAAGGATCTCGTTAAAATATTGACTAAAATGGTCGCTAGACGAAAAAATGCTAGTCTAGAACCTAAATTTTACATGTTCCGTTGTATGCAGAATCTACTCATAGTTCAAAAATATCGGTAATGTTCTGGTATTGTTTTCATCTTTTTTTATACTCTAGTCTCACCAGAACATAGTAATTTTTTGAAAAGCAATATTTATAAAAAAAATCCATTTTAAGCAATACTTATTTCCAACGGAGGTGATAAACTTCCTGCTGACCAAAGCTTTTGGCCAATGCAATTACACCAACGTATTCGGTCGAGTATCTTTCGTAATACTTGAGTCCTTTTTGTATGTACTCATTGCGTTCATCATTGGTTTCTCCGTACAGCAGTGCCACGAATTGCTGAGTAGCATAAACCTGTCCAACAGCAGTAACGGGTTCAAGTCTCGCTGCTCTGTTAATATGGCCGCCGTAAAAATTTACTTTCTTTATGAATGGGTCTTGGGCGAGAAATACCGGCCCGGAGTGGAGGGAAATTCTTGCCCTGATGGGAAAAGGGAATTCCGGATACTTTTTGCCAAGATTTTCTATTATATCACAGTACCTTAGACCAAAATCAGCTATTTTCATAGCACAGTCAGCAACAGCAAAAACAGCGTCACCCCAGGTGTTCAGAGACTCCAAAGAAACACCTATTTTTTCTATAGCACCGTTGAGTTTTTCTAAAAAGTCTAAAAAAGAAGGGATATGTTCATCCTGTAATTTACTATAACCGGACAAATCCGAAAACATCATGGATTTTATTACGCGATCTGGTGACTTAGATATAAAAGGATCGAAAGTCAGAGAAAATTTTTGAGGCTGTACAAGTGATGAATCTATTTTCTCCAGATTACCACCATTTTCGCTCAATTCATCAAGATCTATTAGGTGTAGTGTACTAATATTGGTCCAACGATCTATGAAATCCGCTGGTCCACCAGGCAAAGAATCTGTTCTGGAATGCCAGACCGCCATCAAATGCGGATCAGTAGTTAGAAACTTCCCGCGCATAACAGCGCTACCGTGCATAACATAGTTGGCGAACCGATAAAGCATGTCATGACCGAGATATCTATCCTCACAGGCGAAACTAACAGAGTGGGCATTTTCTAAAATTCGTTCAAATCTTTTTTCCCAGCGAGGTCCCGCATGCCTCACATTTGTCTCAATAAAATCGGAAATTGCAAACGGAAGAATTATGTTGACTTCACCTCCCATATTCTGCAGCGCTTCGATGAATATAATATCTGCTCCGCAGGAAGCTGAACTGTAACCTATCTTTGCATTTATCGATTTCAATTTTTCCTCAATGATTCGTCTTACGTCCGCTTCAATTTCTGGTGAGAATAATGAAATCTGAAAGCTCGGGTGATCTATAGCGTGACCAGTAAATACGACAATGGTCGGAGGAACTAGAATCTCAAGAGTTTGGTGCGGAACTTTAAAGCCCGCATCTCTCAAAAAATATAGTTGCTGTCGAGCAGTAACTATAGAAATATAACTTTCCGTAGCACTCTGCTTTATGGCTTCTTCGTAAAGTTTACAGGCATCGTCTTCTCGTCCCAGCAGGAGCTGAGCTTCTGCTAAATCTATTAGTTCACCGAATGATGCCTCTAATCCAAACGGCGGCAATAATTTCAAAACTTCCGCTGCTAGCCGCTTTGCTTGAACATCATCTCCTGTTAGCCAAGATAACCAGGCCGCATGCATCCCTGTCCGCGTTTTTTTATCTTTTTGAAAAGATGCTAGGTATAATTCTCGGGATATTTCAAGATCTCGGCAATGGTGGGAATATTTCCAGGATTCCTTAAAGATATGTCCTATGTTTGCAATAATGTCCGGGCGGCCTTCGGTTAAAAATTTGCTAGCTAATAGGTCACTTATGGTGATCATCATTGCATCAGTGGCTTCATCTTTCTGAGGTACAATTCCTAAAATCGGATATATAAGCTTTCTGGATTCATCTACAGCTCCTGTTTTAAGTAAAACCAGGGCATACGCCTGCGCAATGCCTATATTGTTCGGATGTTTCTGAAACGCTTTCTGGGCCATCGAGTGAGCCTTGAACATGTGACCTGTTGCAATTAATGCCGTAATTTCATTCTCGATTTTATCGCAGGATGAACCAATAATTTCTGCATTATCTTCGTCATCATCCAAAATTTCATCCACTGTTAAAGCATTTACCGTTGCCGGAGGAACGACATTGGGAGTCTTAGTTTTTGATGTTTCTGGATTATTAGTTTCAGTTTTTGAAGATTTACTTTCGCTATTTTTATCATTTTCAGCTTCTTTATTCTTATCATTCTCAGCATCTTTAGTCACAATTCTCTCCACTTCAGATCTTTTTTGATAGAATAGTAAAAAAAAATTAATGCTTGGTAAAAAGTTTAAATTTTAGAATATTTTTAATATTATTGGCATACTCTTCTCTTGGTTGCGAGGGAAGAAATGGAAAATAGTAATGATGTAAATTTTACTCAAAAACCAGCAAAAATTTTGGTTATAGATGATCATGAAAACACGCGATCACTTCTGAAGCGAAGGCTTTCCATATACGGACATGAGGTTTACGTAGCAGCAAATTCTAAGCATGCCATTGATGCGCTGGCGACTAATACTATAGATGTTATATTTTTGAATATGTTTATTAATGGGGAAAGTAGCTACGATTTTCTCACAAGCTTAAAGGAAAATAATCTCTATCATTCTATTCCCGTAATTATGATTTCCAGCGATAGCGATAGTGAACTGGTGGTTAAGTGCATAGAGGCTGGAGCAGAGGATTATCTGGTAAAACCTTTAAACCAAACTCTTTTAAAGGCAAGATTAGCCAACTGCATCTCCAAAAAAGAAGCTCATGACAAAGAAATTGCTTATCTTGCCAAAATAGAACAGGGACAAAAGCAGATGATTGCCCAAGAAAAAATGGCTTCGCTAGGCGTGCTAGTTAGCTCTATTTCTCAAGAATTAAAAAATCCTTTAAATTTTGTAATTAATTTTGCTGCGGTAAGCGTCGAAATTTGTAAAGAATTAGTGGAAAAAGTCTCTTCTAGCAAAGATGTCCTTTCGCCGGAGTTTTTCACCTTCCTTTTTCAGAATCTCGAAAAATTCCAATCGAATGTAACCAAAATATCCGAATATGGACAAAATGCTGATAAAATCATAAGATTTATGTTAGATCAGTCGAGCACCTCTAGCGGGAAAAAACATCCCGGAAATATAAATAAAATTATCTCGCAAACTGTGGCTATGTTATTCGCGACCTACAAAGGTAACGGCATTACAACATTACCTAAAATAGAAACAGAATTTGACAATACATTGCCTCATGTTCCGTTATCGACCCAGTCTTTTAGTAAAGCCATATATAATATATTGGACAATGCCATGTACTCGGTCATAAATAAATTTGAAGACATATCGTTGGCAAAAATTTTAATAAAAACAGAAAATCATTCCTCCAGCATAGGTATTTCCATCTATGATAACGGATTAGGCATAAAATCCAACATTATTGATAAAATTTTTCATCCATTCTTCACGACCAAACCGGAGGGAACCGGACCGGGACTTGGTTTATCAACGGCTCTGGAAGTAGTCCAGGATCATTCTGGAACTATCTCTGTGGATTCTGAAGAAAATAATTTTGCAAGGTTTAACATACAAATCAATTGCGATCAGCTAAAGCTATAGTGCTTAGAGTCTGTCATCCAGATATTTCTCGCCAAAGCATAATGCAGCAAATATGAACTACAGAGATGAAGGATGAGATATTTATAGCGAACTGTGTCACAATTTCGCGCCATTGCTTCATTTTTTAAAAAGCGCTTTCGATCTCGTCTCTTTTTGGTGAATTTCTTTATTTCTATATTCATCGTTCTATTTCTTGTTTGCATTGCCCTAGACATATTTAAATCTCGATCACATGCTCGCGATTCTCTTCGCCGATATCTACTCAAAAATTCTATCACGGAAATAAAAAAGAAAAAACGATGGTTTCACAAATTTCTTCCATAAAATTTTAGAAGGATATCCTTGAAAAATCCATTATCTCCCCCGCGCTTCTGGCGAAGAGGCTATTGCTTTTAATATAAGTTTTTCGATGTCTATTTTATTTCTTTAATATCACCCTTATTAACGTACAAAGTTTCTTCTTCTAACTATACTCCAGCTATATTGTTTTATTATCCACCGAAGCAAGCACTTTAAAAGCAATCCTTCGAGAAAAATTCTTCGCGAATTCTTCTATATTCGATAAATTTTCTCTCAAGAATACTCTCTGTTTCATGAAAGCCGGCAACCTTTTATTACCTTATACCATTTTTCATTACTAAATATTCAAATAATTATTAATGCAGTATGATTGAGCAACTGCGATATCAGGAAGAGAATTAATAATTTTTTCCAGATTATTTTCCAGCTCATTTATGTATTCAAACACTCGATTGCGCATCACATTTTGTTTGAAATGTATCCAGAATCGTTTCACTGGATTTAACTCATGCGAGTATAGGGGCAAAAAGAATATGATTACATTTTTTGGAATTTTCAAATCATTTGATTTATGCCAGCCGGCACCGTTTTTAAATCAGGATAACTATTTGAAATTTCTCTCAAAAATACATTCATGCATTCTGTATCTATGCTTGGAAATTTTATGCTGATATTTGAGCCATCCGTCGCTTTTACCGCGCTATACACATAAAAGGCCTGATAGCCAATTTTCACCTCTGCGCGTGTACATTCGCCGGTTTTAAACCAGCCATATCCGATTTTCGTGTGTGTCCCAAATCTTGCCTCATCAAAGAAAAAAATTCTATCGAAATGCTCTTTTTTTCAGATCTTCTCTGTTTATAATGCTGCGGCCCAGGTGCGAATAACCAAGTTTTTCAAGCTCTCGGTACATCGTCGATGCGCTTACTTTTTTGCCACAGATTTCGTTAATTTTTTTTACATAACATTTCTCCTGTAAATTGTGAATTTCCAT